>JBKPBA010000456.1:0-3206 GCA_046726675.1 Chloroflexota bacterium | reverse complement strand
GCCCAGAATCAACGGCCAGAGGATTTCCCAAAACATACTGAAAGACATGTATAATGCCTGACCGATGCTGTTAAGTACCTGCACGATGTACCTCTCATTGTGAGAGAACTATACCCTGAAGCCCCCACCACTCTCAGGGCGATCGATGAATCGATGTCCCATGAGATTATTATGTGAAGGCGACACCAGCTCCAGGTATCCCTCAATCGTCTGCATGGCAAACGAGGGCATAGGTTCCACAGGTACCATAACTTTCCATGTACGCTCTCCTGGGCGATCTGTAGGAAGTATCATAACTTTCACGCCCAACTTATTCATGACCAGCATGTTTCGTTGTGCCAGCAATTGATGGCGCACATAGGAGTAAAGAGGCTTCTCCATCTCGGCTAGTTGTTGCTCAATCTGGCTGGGAGTATGCCCATAGTGCGCACAGGCGGATTGCACTTCATTTCTCAAATCATCTTCTGACATGGCCAGGATGGCATCTAATGCCTGCATCAGGTTCATAAATCTATTGAACAAGATAAGGCGACCATGTACAAGACGACCGACCAGGCTAGCATCTACAGAACTTGCGGACTTGGCCTCCTGAATCTGGCGCGTAAGTTCAGCAAAAGGAAAACCATCCAATTTACGATACAGGAAGTCTATTACATCAGCGGTCTCTCCCTCTTGCCAACGCCGTAAGAGTTCCAGGCAATAACGACCCTCATAGCGCTCAATATTCTTATAAACACTCAGCAGGCGATCCTTGCATTCACAGATCCAGAGCGCGTGAAGATAGTGGACTGACTCCGTCACAGGAAAAATAGAGAAGCGTCGCTGCCCATGCACCTCCTGGACAAAATGAAAACTTGCCTCAAATTCAGATTGAAGTTGCTCGAAAGCTTCGAGCTTCTGCTTTGCCAGCTCTTCAACCATTGGAGTTGTTACCATGATCAATTCCTCCCGGTCTTCTCAGAATGCAGGCACAATATCTTTCTTGACATCATTACTTAACGCCCATTGGAGGATGCCCGGCATTGCCTCTTCGCTCCCCGTGGGTAGGCGTCATTCGTTCGAGCGTTAGATGCGCGGGGTGCGTCTGATCACTGATAGGTAAGGCCACGGTCACTACCCCATTGCCGTAGGTGACATTAGCATACTCTCCATTGACGGGAGCCGGCAGCTCCAGCTCGCGGTGAAAGATTCCAACGCTCCACTCATCGAGCAGGAGTTCTTTGACATCCTTTAGCATGCCGCGCATTTCTCCATGGAGGATCAGGCGACCATCATCAGTAACTTCGATCACAATGTTCTCTGGCTCAAGCCCAGGCATTGGAGCTACAACCATTAAGCGGTCTTCTGTTTTGTAAACTTTGACCGGAACTTCCTGCAACTTCAATTGCTCTTGCATTCTCTTCTCCTCTCGTTCCTCACTCATTACATAGTATACTCCAAAAATCTATTCAGATAAAACACGTTTCATACAACAAAACAGACACAGCGATTTTACCCTCCCCATTCTTGGATATGCATCGCAAGTATACGGCGAAAACGGCGAACTTCCCAAAGAAAGTTATTGACTTCGCGCATCGCATGATTTACACTTTTGGCTGTAGTCTGCATGGTTTGGCGACGCTATAGGCTGATTGTTGTGCTTGAGGTTATCATGTGACGCATGGTGAGACACGGTGACACAGAGAAAGTGGGTAGAATAACCATTGCATGAGTACACAAACAATTAAAATGTGATTGTTCACGCCAGACCAACAAACATAACTATTGCAATGGGAAATGTTGAAATGCAAAGCAGGCATAACATTTGGAGGAAATTATCCCCCTTTATTCGACCTCGTAGGTTCTCTATCAAGCGCATTCTATTTGAGATATTCGGTCTCCTGGTTACGCTACAGGCTATAGTTGTGCTCATCTTACAACTAGTCTCAGTGATACGTAGACAAAACAGGCATCAAGGAACCTTTCCACATATATCCCTGGAAGAAGTAGAAATCGGAGAGAATACCGTCCAAATTTATGATTACGGACGTGACCTATATGAGTCCATGCTCAGCGCAATTGATGCTGCTCAAGAGAGTATTTATCTTGAGACATATATTTGGAAAGCCGACCAACTAGGACAGGAGTTTAAGCAGAAACTCGCATGTAAAGCCAACCAGGGTGTGGAAGTTTATGTGATCTTTGATAGCTTTGCTAATGCAGTCGTACCTCGCGCATTTAAGGTTTTTCCCACCAATATTCATGTGCTTAAATACCAGTCATTTAATAAACCCTGGCATATCTTCGATCCTCGACGCTATGCCTTGGATCACCGTAAGCTATTTGTCGTTGACGGCTCAACCGGTTTTATCGGTGGCTTTAACCTGGGAAGCCTGTATGCAACGACCTGGCGAGACACACATTTGCGCATTAAGGGTCCAGCCGCAGCTCATCTCGCCCAATCATTCATCGACTTCTGGAATCAACACACTCCGAATCAGGATCATATTCCACGGCACTACCCCAGGCATTTCGATCCGCTCATCAATATCCGCGGAACGAGTGCATTGCGGCTCACATTTCCTATTCGCGACATGTATATTGAAGCCATCGACAAGGCGGAACGCTCTATTCTACTCTCCAATGCTTACTTTGTACCTGATCGTGTTTTGTTGGGAGCACTTAAAGCTGCGGCACGGCGTGGAGTGAATGTACAGATACTTGTACCATGGGTTTCAAATCACGTGATCGTTGACTGGTTAACACGAGGTCACTTTGCAGAATGTCTGAAAGCTGGCATACATATTTTTGGCTATCGCCATATGCTCCATGCTAAAACATGCACTATTGATGGAGAATGGTCAACCATTGGAACAGCCAATCTTGATCGCCTTAGTGCCGTTGGCAATTACGAGATCAATGTAGAAGTCTACAGCAAAAAGTTGGCCCATCAGATGGAAGAGCTTTATCAGTGCGATAGATCTAACTCATTTGAATTGACGCTTGAACAATGGTTGAAACGCCCCTGGTATGCCATACTGAGCGAGAGGATCCTGTCACCTTTACGCGCGCTTTTGTAATGTTACTTGATGATACCGTACTGGACTTTCATAAGCAAGATACGCTGCACAGATTGATTAATGCGGTCCAAAGTCAACTTGCCTTGCTGCATAGCCTGCTTGAGCGCTGTCACTACGGTAGCTACCTGATTAGCGCTATATGGCCCC
>JBKPBA010000455.1:0-4400 GCA_046726675.1 Chloroflexota bacterium | reverse complement strand
GGGTATTACTCATGACGCTGCAACCAAATTTTTCCGACCCTCATAGATCTGAACCTGTCAACGACGCCCTTTGGATCAACCTCTACTCGTTCCTGCGCCCTTTCGTTAAGCGCCTGGTGTATTCCTCAGGAATATCTTCCTGGCGTGGGCAGGAAGAAGATCTTGTAGAAGACATTGTTCAAGAAACTGTTGTCCGTGTATTAAAATGTGTCCGTAAGTCTGAGGGTGATGAAGGTATTCCTATCGCCTCACCTAAAGGATTGAGCATAGTTATTGCTCGTAACTATTATGAAGACCTGAGACGACGGGATAAGCACTTGTCACGTGTTGTAGATGATCACTGCTCGCCAGGAATACATTTCGTTCTGCAAAGTCAGGTCGATCCATCAGAACTAGCGCTCAACAACATGTTCTTAGAGTGGCTGTTTGTCAAGTTCGCTCTGGAGGCAGTCAAGTTTTCTCAAAAACAGCGGATAGCACTTCTGACTGACCTGGCAAATCGTATGGATTTCAGCTTGGAGCCTACACCGCTTCAAAAAGCGTTTCTCGCAGTAGGGATACAATTACAAGATTATCAGCGGACGCTTCCGAAAGATCCGGTTGAGCGAAGTAGAATTGCATCCAATACCAGTCTTGCCTATAAAAGGACGCAAAACTGGTCAAGAGACAACATATTGCTATAAACATTTAGAGTCGCCCATTTTAGATGTTTTAAGTTTTCACGGCTGGTAATATGTAGAGCTAAAAATCTTTCAGGTTCGCCTGACAAGTCAGGAAGGAGGTGCCAGATGACCGAAACCATTGTCATACTGATGTTGATTTCATTCATTGTCGGTTTAATCATAGGCGTAAGTCTGGCCCGTCCAAACATCTTACGTTAAGAGTGTTACTGATAAGTTGAAGGCTTTCGTTTACCTTTACAATAGTATTGTCAATTTGGGCACCTTTCGTGGGTGCCCATTCAAAAAAGCCTCTTCCTCCTACACATGTGATAAAATACTATCAATACTCACTCACCCAACCCTGTTACTACAGAAGGACTCTTATGTACAGTTATGCCCAAAACTATCTCCCCAAAATGCAGTCCTACCAGCACGAACTATTACAACGCCTGGAATTACTCGTGAACATCGATAGCGGCACAGGTCAGATTGATGGCATCAATTCCATAATCTCATACCTGGAACAATGGCTCAGAGATATTGGTTTAGCTGTAACTTTACACAACTCCACTTCATATGGAAACAACCTGGTAGCCAGGCAGCAAGGGAAAGGACATTTGCGCCTGCTGCTGGTTGGACATGTAGACACCGTTTATCCTCAAGGGGCGGTGGTAATACAGCCATTTCATATGAGGGATGGAATTGCTTTCGGCCCGGGAGTCATTGATATGAAGTCCGGCGTTTTAATGGGTATGTACACGCTGCAAGCTCTTATGGAAACTGGCTTTGAGGAATATAGCGAGCTCATTTTTGTGTTTAATAATGATGAAGAAGTTGGTTCTAAAGGCAGTGCTCCTCTTTTGCGTGAGATCGCCCGGCAGGTAGATATTGGACTGGTACTCGAATCCTCGAGATCACTTGAATTTGTGACCAGGGCGCGCAAAGGAGCTGAAAAATATGAGTTGGAAGTTGTTGGAGTGCCAGCACATTCCGGGGCAGAACCAAATCGCGGACGCTCTGCAGTGATCGAGTTAGCCCATAAAATGATCGCTATCCATCACCTGAACTCCTCGTTTCCTGGTGTCACATTCAATGTCACACGCATCAGTAGTAGTGAGCCACTCAACGTCGTGCCGGATTCTGCGCGTTGTCATATATCGGTACGGGCATTCAATCAACGTGGACTCGACCTGGCGGCCACAGCGCTGGATCAGATTGCAGCAGGATGTAGCATTCCCGGTACGCAAACGCACCTGACTCGTACTCATGGACGTGTAGCTTATGAAGCGACTCCTCAGGTCATGCACCTGGTAGAAATAGCGCAATCAGAAGCAAAAGGACTTGGCATCGAGCTGATAGCCGAAAGTAAAGGCGGTGTCTCTGATGCAAATCTGCTGATGGAAGTTGGAGTCCCAACGCTTGATAGCCTGGGTCCTGTTGGCGGAGGTATGCATGATCTCAACAGAGAGCATCTACGTGTGGATTCCATCCCTCTTCGTGGAGCATTACTTGCAGGATTGATTCACAGACTGTGCCTGTCAGAATTAACAGGAAAGAACCATCCGCACGAACAGTGATAATATTTGAAGCAATCTGTATACTATACTTTATAAAAGAAAGTATAAGATAGAAAATATGATGTAAATAATTTAGGAGCATATACTTTATGGCATTTCATGGAATGGGCGGCGGAATGTCCGCATATCTCGAAGAACAAAAAAAACGTGGGCGTAAAACCGATTCAAATACACTCAAGCGTGTTGCTAAAGCTTTCAGCCCGTATAAAATCCAGATTGTTATAGTGCTGATCGCCATCATTCTTACAACCGTTCTGGGACTGGTCAACCCGTTTATGATCCAGTTCATCTTTGATGATGCTATCGGAAAAGGCAATGAAAAGCTACTGATCATATTAGTCTCTATTATGATCATTATGCCCATCATTACTGGTTTGATCGGCGTCGGACAAACCTACCTGAATAACGTTATTGGCCAACAAGTCATGCGTGACTTCCGCAACAAGCTCCACGAACATTTACAAAGCATGTCGTTGCGCTTCTTCACCTCAACGCGTACAGGTGAAATTCAATCGCGACTTTCCAATGATGTAGGTGGCGTCCAGGCAGTTGTCACAAATACAGCTACTAGCATCGTCTCTAATGTCTCAACTGTCATAAGCACGATTATCGCAATGTTATTCATTAGTCCTCTGCTTACCCTCATATCGCTTGGGCTGTTACCAATCTTTTTGTGGATCACCTACAAGATAGGCAATGTGCGGCGCACAACAAGCAAAGAAACACAAGAAAGTATGGCATCACTCACCGCAATGATGCAAGAAACCCTCTCCGTCAGTGGTATTCTTCTGACGAAAACTTTTGGGCGCCAGCAATACGCCCAGGAGCGCTTCGAGAAAGAGAATCAGAACCTGACCAACCTGGAAGTACGCCAGCAAATGATAGGGCGCTGGTTTTTCATGTTCATCGGCATCTTCTTTTCGATCACACCCGCCATTGTTTATCTCGTCGCGGGTACGCAGATTATACACAACCCGGTGAACGCTCCTATCAGCCTCGGCGGTATCGTCGCATTTACAACCTTGCAGAGCAGGCTCTTCTTCCCCATCGGGCAGTTGCTCAATATTCAGGTAGATGTTCAAGGAGCGTTAGCTCTGTTTGATCGCATCTTTGAGTACCTGGATTTGCCAATTGAAATCCGGGATAAGCCCAAAGCCCTGCAGCTTAAGGTGAATGAAGTTCGCGGTGAAATCAACTTTAAAGATGTATCTTTTACCTATAAAAGTGATGATTATGGCCTGCTAAGAGCATCATCTAGCCCTGTACAGAACGGAAACGGACGGGAGAAGGATAGTGTCTCAAGCGAACCTGTAGAGGTCACGGACAAGTCTGAAAGGCGCTCCACACTCAGCCATGTCACGTTTGACATTCAACCAGGACAGCTTGCAGCACTCGTCGGACCAAGCGGCGCAGGCAAGACAACTATTACCTATCTTGTCCCCCGGCTCTATGATGTAGATAGTGGCGCCGTCGAGATCGATGGGTATAATGTGAAGGATATTGCACTGGCCTCGCTGGGTGAAATAATCGGTGTGGTTACACAGGAGACGTACCTCTTCCACGCGTCCGTCAGGGAAAACCTGATGTATGCCCGTTCTGATGCAACAGAAGAGGAGATGATTGCAGCAGCTAAAGCCGCGGCGATTCATGACCGCATCATGGAACTTGATGACGGTTATGACACTATCGTTGGCGAGCGAGGCTATAAGCTCTCAGGTGGAGAGAAACAGCGTATAGCCATCGCTCGTGTCATTTTGAAGAATCCACGCATTCTGATCCTCGACGAAGCTACCAGCGCCCTTGATACACATTCAGAGCGCTTGATCCAGGCAGCGTTAGAGCCGTTGATGAAGAATCGCACAACACTTGCTATAGCCCACCGTCTTTCAACCATCCTGGCTGCAGACGTCATTCTAGTAGTCGACAAAGGTGAGATTGTGGAACGAGGTACCCATGAGGAGCTTATAGAACTGAATGGAATGTACGCCAGGTTGTATAACGAGCAATTCTCAAAGGGCGTATGGGAAGAGATGGCAGTCTAATCGTCATCAGACAAAAAGAATGGGTGACCCAACGAGCAAGAAGGCGAGGGCGGGGGCAAGCCCCGCCCCTACTATACTCTCTTAGGTGGCTTGGCAGGGGACTTCGTGTATAGTAGGGG
>JBKPBA010000454.1:0-5851 GCA_046726675.1 Chloroflexota bacterium | reverse complement strand
AGCCAAAGGATGTCTGGTCAATGGCTGGCTTCATTTTGTATTACCCCCGGCAGAAAATATCATTACTCTATCTAGTACTGTATGTAGTTTTGGGTGGTTATGTCAAGGACTTCTTGCATACAAAAGTGACAAATAAAGGGATTTTCGGGTATACTATGGTAGACTTATTCCACTTCGTTTGTAGTGTGTTGTCCCCTTGAGATGAAGGCATGCCGGTACACTTGCACAAATTACAATTGAAGACTACAGCCACGGATAAGTTAACGCGGTCCTACCTCGAGAAACTAAGCCGGCAAAACTATTTTGCTACGGCAATTACTATTCTGATTGTCATCTTCAGCCTGTTTTGGGAGCTTTATAAACTTGGTGGGCAGGAGAAAACTATCTATTTTGCCGATTCTATGTATGGAGTAGCTGCATGGATTGGCTCGTTTTGGGCCTGGCGCACAGCTTATCGAGCACGTTTTGGCCCTTTGCGCCTTGAGCCACGCCATCAGTTAGCATGGTTTGTCATCGGCGTCGCATTGTTTGCAAATGGTATTGGCGGATTCTATTACACGTATCTTGAATGGAAGGGACAACTTAATCCAGTACCCTCACCTGCGGACTTCTGTTTCACCATTTACTATTTCCTCACCTTTGTTGGTCTACTCCTCATGCCTACAGCCGCAAAATTTAGAAGGTCTCGTATTCGTATTGGGTTGGACGCCATCATTACGATGTTCTGCATTCTGGGAATAAGCTGGTATTTTGTGATCGGGCCTATTTTCATGACATCGGGAGATATTCCTAAACTGCTCATGGCGGCCTCCTATCCATTCTGGGACATACTACTTATTCTGGCAGTTTTATTGCTGATCTTCCAGCGCACTGAGCCGGTATTACGTTCATCGCTACTCATTTGTGGGCTTGGTATAATTTCGCAAATTATTGCTGACACCGGTTATGCTTTGACTATTCCATTCGGCACCTACACCACCGGTACCCCTTACATTGATACCTTCTGGTTTTGCGGATTTTTGCTGATCGGGCTTGCAGCGCCTTACCAATATGCAGCAATCGCTCGAAGGGTTTACCACGAACGGGCACACCCTGGCTCGGAGGTGAATGGTACGGAATATCCCGTTCTGCTTCGAGATGAGAAATCGCAACGACGCAACCGCATTGCGCAAAGCTTGCTCATCTATGTCTCACTCATACTCTTATTGACGCTCACACTGTTTAGCGAAATCAGACAGCAAAACAACATTTTCCTGGTTGCGCTCACCGCCATTGTCGGCTTACTTGTAACTGCTCGCTATTTACTTGTCAATAATGAGAACGAAGTACTGCTCCACGAAAGGGAGGAACGACGTGAAATAGCCGAGCGCCTGCGTGTCATCAGCGCTCAATTGGCTGAAGAACTTGAACTTGACCGTTTGCTCACGCGTATTGTTACGTTGGCCACAACTTCTCTGGGCTTTGATGCCTCGGTGCTTCTGCTGTTAGAAGAATATGATCATCCAGTGGATGATCTGTCCAGCCTGATGATTCGCACAGCATCGTCTGCATCAGCAGAAGTGACTTCATGGAGACTTCAGGGTGATCAAGTTCCAAACCATGCTGTTCTTGCAGGGAAACAATTCGAAGTGCTATGGGCTGAGAATACGTTAGATCTACCCGCAGATTTTCACGATTGGCAACAACAAGAGCACATACTTGTAACTCTATTTATACCGCTTACCTATCAGGGGAAAATACAGGGAAGCCTGGGATTCTCAAGTCGCACATCCAGGCCTTTTAGCGACCGCGAACTGTATCTTGCTAAAGCGTTTACGGAAGAGGCCGCTACAGACATTGAGCACGCTCATCTTTACGAGGCGGCACGTGAACATGAATTATTTTCTCAAGCGCTGGCTAATGTGGCGGCACGCTTGAATTCTGCTGCCGCCACAGGCACTAGCGTCGGAGCTGAAATCCTGCAATTGATTTGCAAGGAAGGAGCAAATGCTTTACAGACCGATTATGCGCTGCTGTATGTTAGTGATACTGAGGGACAACTGCTGCCAGTTGCTACTTTCGTAAGTGAACGAGAACCGGCAGTCAAACCCAATGAGTGGCCCTCTATAAGAAGTAGTGAGTACGAAGCCAAAGCTCTCTGGTCACTACAACCCGTACTGATTCAAATTGATAACCAATTATCTAGCGGTAAAATACCGGCTGTAACCGGGAAACTAGAGACTTTGACGGCTTCCCCAGCGCGGCAAAGTACTGCTGGTATTCATGCAATACGAGTGCACACAGGCGGACTGCGTGGAAGAGGTAATCCAACGCTGCGAGAAGTATTGCAACGCCGTAAAGTACAAACCGCGATCCTTGCGCCACTTATTGTTGGAAGTACACCTGCCGGCTTGCTCATCCTGGCGCGCTCCCTACACGGGGGAACACAGCAGAAGAAAGCATTTGCGATGGCAGACTTGCCACAAGCTCAGGATTTTGCGGAACAGGCGGCCATTGCCTTTACAAATGCCCAACTCTATCAACAATTACTGAACGCTCACCGGCACCTGCAAGAGCTTGACCAGCTTAAAGATCAATTCATGATCACTGCTTCTCATGAACTACGCACACCACTAACCGCCGTTCATGGTTATCTCGAACTTCTGGCAGAGTACGGGGAGCGCCTCTCGCGCCAGCAGCAGCAGGAGTTTCTACAAAAAGCCCGGCGCGGTTGTGATGAATTGGTGCTGCTGCTGAACAATGTAATGGACGCAAGTCGCTTGGAGATCGAGGCGGGCTTACGTCCTGTGCACCTGCAACAAGTAGACGTGGAAGAAGAAGTACGAGGTGTCATCGATCTGATCGAGGCACAACTAATGCAAGAGTATCGCGAAGTACATGTGTATATTCCTCACAAACTCTTTGTGAAAGCCGATCCAGTGCGGTTGAGGCAGGTTCTCTTAAATCTCAGTGTCAATGCTCTGAAATATTCGGAAGCAGGGACACCAATAACCTTCACTGCCAGGACAGTTTTTGACAAGACGCCAGGCGTGCTTGTCAGCATCACCGACAAGGGAAAGGGTATTAAGCCACAGGACCATGCGCGGCTCTTCCAGCGTTTTGTACGGCTTGAGAGTGATTTAAATAGCACTGTACGTGGGTCGGGCCTGGGATTATATATTTCTCGTCGCCTGATTGAGGCGATGGATGGGAACATTTGGATTGAAAGTAGTGGTATTGCAGGCGCTGGATCTACATTCCATTTCTGGTTGCCTTTAGGGTAAGCAGGAAATCCCCGAAGATGTGGTAAAGTAAAGAGGAAATATTTACCTTGGAGGAGATTGTCTGTGTATTCTAATATTGCTCACGCACTCTGGAAGCCGCTGAGCCTGCTTATTTTCTGCACAGGCCTCTTTCTGACCTATCTCTTGTTCAAACCCGTGCCGCCTGCCTTGTTCACCTTTGGAGATAATCTCCTACAAGGCGCATTAGAAATGGTAGGACTGCTGCTCGCCTTACCTATTCTGCTTCCAACAAGCAGACGAGAGCAGGCAAGAGTACCCTCTTCCCAACGCTGGCTGGATTGGTGGATGCCAACAGGCTCGGTTGTCCCGCTCTTGCTCGCCTGTACACTCTTGAGCTACGTCATTGGGCAGGCTATCTGGACGCTTAATGAGAATGTGCTACACGTGGCAGTGCTCTTTCCCAGTTGGGCCGATGCTGGCTACCTCGCATCCTATCCTTTTGCGCTGCTGGCCATCCTGCTTTTGCCTCGCCAGAGGCGATCACCCACCATCCGCGCTCGTATTGTCTTCGATTCTGTGATCGCCATGATCGGTGTTGTGACATTTAGCTGGTACTTCGTACTGGGTCCCAGCATCATGTATGGAGCCGATGGCATGCTGGGTCGGCTGGTCGGCACGCTCTATCCTCTGAGTACCCTGGTACTTATTTTCTGCCTGATCTTGCTGACAGTACGTAACAATCAACGCGCGATGCGCCCTGCCACTCAATTGCTGTTCCTGGCCTTTGCGGTAATTACCATTACCGATACGATCTACAACTTCCAACAACTCCACGATCTCTATATGACAGGTAGCCTGCTCGATCTTGGCTGGCCCCTGGGATACCTGCTGCTGGGACTGGCCGCACGAGTCCTCTATGTGCTGCCTCAGCAGCAGGCCGCCGCACAGGCAGAGGATAACGAACGAACTGCCGAGCAAAACGCACCCTGGCAAATCCTGATCCCGTATGCCTGGGTACCGACTCTGGCGGTCTTACTACTCTTTATCTGGCGACGTGGGGATCATTCCACATTGGTGATGGGGGTGGTGGCAGGCGCAGTGGTACTGCTGAGCCTGATACTAGTGCGCCAGGTTGTGGCTGTGCGCGAACTCCACTCCCTGTACGTCAACAATGATGCCCTGGTATCGGCTAATATGCAACTGGAGATCCAGGCGACGCACGACGCGTTGACCGGTCTCCCGAACCGCTCGTTCCTACAAAAGCGGCTTGAACAGGAAGCACAGATTGCGCGCGAGAGCAATCTCCCAGCAGCTTTGTTGCTCCTGGACCTCGACCGCTTCAAAGAGGTGAATGACACGCTCGGTCATACTGTTGGCGACCTGCTATTGCAGAAGATCGGTCACCGACTGCAGAGTCGCCTGCGCCCTACCGATCTCATCGCCCGCCTGGGAGGAGATGAGTTTGCCATCGTGCTTCCCGCGACCGATGCCGCCGGAGCGATATATGTTGCGCGTACCCTCCTTGGCGCACTCGATGCCCCGATTGTAGTTGCTGGTCATGTTTTCTCTATCGGAGGAAGCATGGGAATCGCGCGCACCCCGGAGCATGGCTTCGATGTCACAACCTTGCTGCGGTGTGCAGATATAGCCATGTATGTAGCCAAGCGCAGTCAGAGTGGTTATGCAGAGTACACCCCTGAGGTCGATCAGCATAGTCCCCGCAAGCTTGCCCTGATGAGTGAGTTGCGCCAGGCTATTGCAGATGATAGGCTGTTGATCCATTACCAACCGAAAGTCTCGTTCTCGCTTGGTAAAATGGTGGGAGTCGAAGCTCTCGTGCGTTGGACTCATCCCGTGCATGGATCAATCCCGCCTGATGATTTTATTCCGCTGGCTGAGCGCACGGGGCTTATTGGTCCTCTGACTCGTTGGGTGCTTGAGCGAGCGGTACAGCAATGCCGGGACTGGGAACAGGCTAATCTCCACATCAATGTAGCGGTCAATCTTTCTACTCACACACTGTACGACCCCAAATTCCTCTCAACAGTGGCGGACCTGCTTCAAGCGAACGACGTCGACCCGAGCCAGTTGACGCTCGAAATCACCGAGAGCATGCTCATGAATCAACCAGAACAGGCATGGAGAGTCCTGGCTGACCTGCATGCACTTGGGGTGTCTATTGCTATCGACGACTTTGGGACCGGTTACTCATCATTGGCCTACCTCAAGCGACTTCCCATCGATGAAGTTAAGATTGACAAGGCCTTCGTGTACGGGTTGGGTGTGAACGCGGACCCTGCAGATGCTGCCATCGTACGTGCTGTAGTGGCGATGGCGCACCCGTTGCAGTGCGAGGTGGTAGCCGAGGGTGTCGAGAGCGCGGAGGCATTGACGTTTTTACGAGAGCTGGGCTGTGACCTGGCACAAGGCTACTATTTCTCACGCCCGTTACCGGCGGCAGCGCTAGAACGGTGGGCCAGGACTACTCGCTGGGGTTGCATGGAAAAGGAGAGGTCAACTTCGCCGGCATCTGGGGCGCGTGCTCAGGGGGTGATCAGGTAAAAGAGGTATATATGGAGCAGATTAACGAGCAACATCCTCATAAAGGAGGATGTTGCTCGTTAATC
>JBKPBA010000453.1:0-5090 GCA_046726675.1 Chloroflexota bacterium | reverse complement strand
GAGTGGGGGAAAGAACAACCTGCCAACGATCATTCTTAAAACCGGGCGTAATCTACAGCCAGGAGACGCGGGCACCAATGCTGTTGTTTTGGGTTCAGAACTCGAACAGAACCCGGTGAATCTGCGTGTTGGTGATACCATCGTTGTGCAAAGTACGGATGGCACCGTGACCAGGATACTCAAAGTGGTGGGTTTCTATGACAGCACCTCTCCTCAGGGCAACCCGAACTTCGCTGTTATGCTGGCTGACTCGGCCATGGCTGAACAACTTGGAGGGTCCCAGGCACTGGAGGTTTTCTCACTCAAAGTAGATCCCAACCAGGTACCAGCACTCAAAAGACATTTGAATATAGCAGTACCAACTGCTTTCATTCTGAGTGTTGTGGATATCGATACGTTAGTAAACCAGGTGCTCAACAACCTGATCATTATGCTAACGACACTTGCATCACTTGCGATGGTCGCCGGACTCATTATTATTGCCAATGCGGTGGCGCTGGCAATGCTGGAACGGCGCCGCGAAATCGGCATTTTGAAGTCAGTTGGCCATACCAGCAGATCGATCCTCTCTACAGTGTTGATTGAAAACGGCCTCGTTGGTCTACTAGGTTCACTGGTTGCCATGCTCCTGGTAGTTGGCGCAATCACTGCCTTAAGCAGGTTTGTCTTCCATACCGAGCTGGGTATTGGAACGCCCCTGGTGGCGCTTATTATCGGGGCCACCTCGTTGATCACGATGTTTGTGGCAATGGTAGTTGCTTGGGGAGCTGTGCGCGTTCGACCATTGGATGTGCTGCGTTATGAATGACTTCGGATAATGGAAAGGTTGCACTCGAATGATGAATCATCTCTTTGCTTCGTATGGTGATACTACTTCTACCACGACTGTTCGCCGTCCCCGCAAGGGCGCGATTATCGGAGCTGGTCAGGTAGGCATGGCCTGTGCCTATTCCTTGCTGATTCAGAGTACCTTCGATGAAATGGTGCTGGTCGATGTTGACCGGGTCAAGCTAGAAGGGGAGGTGATGGATCTAGTGCATGGTCTCTCGTTTGTCGAACCTGCTGATGTGAAAGCGGGAATCATCGCCGACTGCCAGGGAGCCGATATTGTGATCATCACAGCAGGTGCGAGGCAAAGAACGGGCGAGAGCCGCCTGGACCTCCTCGAACGTAATGTTACTATCTTCAAGGGTCTGATCTCAGAACTCGTGAAGTATTGCCCAGATGCTATTTATCTGGTCGTGAGCAATCCCGTCGATGTGATGACCTATGTCACCTGGAAACTTTCAGGTTTACCCTGCAATGCTATCATCGGCTCTGGAACTGCTCTTGATACAGCACGCTTCCGCTATCTCCTTGCTCAAGACCTTCAACTCGACCCGCGCAGCATCCATGCTTACATTATTGGAGAACATGGCGATAGCGAAGTACCGGTCTGGAGCCGTCTGAATGTCGCTGGAACGCCTCTACAGGCCCTCTATCCCGAAATCGGAGCTGCGGACGATCCTCAACGATGGTATCACACATTTGAGCAGGTCAAAAATGCCGCCTACGAAATCATAAAACGCAAAGGCGCAACCAGCTATGCCATTGGACTGGCGGTCACGCAGATTGTCCAGGCCATTTTACGCGATCAAAATCGCGTCTTAACAGTAAGTTGCTTGACCAGCGGCATGTATGGCATCGAGGATGTCTATCTCAGCTTGCCAGCCGTTGTCAACCGGCAAGGCGTCAATCGCCTTGTCCAACTGTCGTTGAGCCCCGAGGAGGAGCGACAGCTCAAACGCTCTGCCCAACTCTTACGTCAGGCCATCGAGGAGCTTGAGATATAAATGTTCTCCCAAGTGCCACAACAGATTGACCTGAAGGCATCCAGGTCAATCGAGCTTCTGTAACAACTTTCGTCCCCGGCTCTTCATCGACGGGCTGCCCGTTCTTGTCAGCTCTTCCAGTATAGGGATTACCTTGGCACGCAGATTGGTATCCTTCCCTGCGAGATCAGCAAGCGCTTGCATTTAGAACGTCTTCACAATATTACTCTTATCATTAAGGTAGTCATCCAATATTTTAAGAACAGTCGTCTGTTCTTCCCTGGTCAGGTCTAAACGGGGTATCATCTGGGCAACGTGCCAGCGAACTTCCTGCTGATCGCTCTTTGCAATCTGCTTGATGAGCTTCTCTTTATAGGACTATAAATACTCTGGATGTTTCACAGTGATCTCTTCAATAGCATCGGCTGATCGCATTCGGATTAACGGATCATCGCTGAGCATGCCATTAAACACTGGCTCAAACAGCGAAGGGTCGCGAATGACATCAGCGACCACTTCATTAGACCTTCCAATTGAACGGCGATCCCCTCCGCCTAACTTGTTTAACACTTCAAGTTCTTCTCCGAACCGTCTCTATAATCTCATCAATTCCAAGGCATAAAACAGGAGTTAGATCATAGATTTTCTGAGGGCCTGATGCCATAATGTTCTGCTAAATCTTCTATCAATGCAATGGGCGACGTACGTCGATGGCTGACTCTGTGACCGAAGTGAAGGTATCTTAATTATCATGTTGCGGCCTGATCAAGAGGGTAAATGACCTCGGCTCGTAGTGTATCGGCAGCGAATGCAATCGCCGCATAGATAGCTTCGCGGGTAAGGCGTGGATACTCTTCTAAAAGCTGTTCGATGGTTGTTCCGCCTGCCAGTTCATCGAGGATTTGCTCGACAGCAATACGAGTATCTTTAATAGCTGGTTTCCCAAACAGTATATTGGGGTTCGAAGTGATATATCGCCTGTAATCTTGCATGGTATATACCTCATATTCGCGAATCTGTACTGAGGCCCAATATGAAATCGCTTGTAATTGTAACCTATAGAGATAGTAACGTCAAAAAGGTATCAAGGATCGAATTCTGAACGTCCTGCATGACCACGCCTGATAGGGGTCCCTGTTACTCCCACGTTCTACCTTCATTAACCCGTTCTTTCTCACGAAAGGCTCTTTCAAGGTCGATCTGAAAATAATTGGCTAAGTCCAGCAGGTAGCTGAGCACATCGGCGAATTCTTCTTCAAGCTCCATGTTTTTCGGCTTTGCTTTTTCATCGTATAATCCGGCTGTTTTGCGTATGGCTTTGGCTAATTCACCAACTTCCTCGATAAACAGTAAGAATTTCTCAGCGTAGGTATCCTTGACCCAACCTCGTTCCTTACACACTTCATCCATGTATATTTGGAGATCTATGAGTGTTGGGTGTTCTGGTAAGTAAGCCATAAAGTTCCTTTATTTAGTAACATTACCTTTTTGCGTTCCACAATGTTGTGCGCGCATCAGTGCTTGAAGTATGTCCTGCTTCAATCATTGTGCGGCGCAAAAAGTAGCCCCCCATCAGCACTAATAAGGAGATCACAATTCCCCTGCCACTTCTCATTTTGCCGGAACGGCCTACCAATAGCGAAAGTGTTTGGAGTAGCCAGGGCAGTGCCAGTCCTGCACCTGCAACAAAACTCCAGAAGGTACGGCCATGCTCATTGGGTGCAGTTCCAACCAGTGGTCGAGCCGCTCGACCTGTACCGCGAAGAAAGGCAAATAGTCCCGTCATCTCAACCAGCAATGCCACCCATTCAAGGCGCTCCAGTTTATGGAGAACCTGAGTTGGGGTGCGAGTGAGGCGTAACACCAATGAAATCAATGCTGAACTGGTAGAAACGGCGGAAGAGATAAATATAGCGCCCAGAACCTTGCTGCGCGACCAGAGCGGAATACTCGTGGCTGTTAGCAACACGCCGGTATAGCCGCCCAGGAAAACACCCAGGACCGTGCCAGGTATCGCCAGAAACCTTTGGGGTAACGCAGCCAGCAATTGTGGTCCCCACCAGCGCCCAAAGATACCATCTCGAGCTGCCTGGATGACTGCTGTGACTCCGCTAAAAAGAGAGAAGCTTACCAGACCCCAGGTACCCATTGACATGGGTGATTTGACCTTAAAAATACGCAGCATGTGCAAAAATCGTTCGGGTCTCCCTAGATCCTTGATGAGAAGAATTGGACATGGTAACAGCGATAGGAGTGAAAGGTAATATCCAGCGCGAGCCACGGCGCGATCTTCATGTGAACCAAAAAGTGTGGCAATACTGGCAATTACGTAGCAGCCTGCTGCCAATCCACCAAAGAAAAAATACCAGATGATCTCCCAACGCCAGGTGGGAGCTTTTAGTACAGGATAGTCGTAATAGGATAGTTCTTCTAGCTCACGTTCGGGGTCTGGTGTGTACCCTGTAGTGATTGTAGCCAGTTGCTCGGCAATAGTAGCCGGTAAAACGCCATTTGTGAAAACTTGCGGAAGGCGTGTTTCTTGCATTATAACCCCCTTCTCAGTCTCTGAAAAAGAGAATCCCGAATAAGCCCATTACCGCAGCTGCCACAATCGTCCAGACAGACGCAGGCACAACGTTGTTCGAGGGTCGCTGGGGATTCTCCGGCAAATTATAGACCTCAGGCTCATCCAGCAAAAGAAAGAAGGAGTTCAGGCCATCATCGAGGATGTTATCCTCCACGCCGTAGAGGCGA
This sequence comes from Chloroflexota bacterium, assembly GCA_046726675.1. Classification (GTDB taxonomy): domain Bacteria; phylum Chloroflexota; class Ktedonobacteria; order Ktedonobacterales; family Ktedonobacteraceae; genus DATMNR01. Next base: position 525 of record JBKPBA010000453.1, on the reverse strand, counting down.
GCCTCTGTCACCCCACGCTCGTGTAGAAGACCAAGACGCTCGCGAGCTTGTGCCTTGAGTTGCTCCACCTCACCAAATTGAATGGAATCGGTGGGGCATGCATTCGCGCCAGCGGGTTCCAGGCCATCTTTCATACGGTCATAACAGAGTGTGCATTTATGAGCCCGGTAATCGCCGTAGTCATCACGCATAATCACCCCGAAAGGGCAGGCGACGACGCAATAGCCACACCCATTGCAGATATCCTGCTGCACATAGACCGTATCGAACTCTGTACGAATAAGTGCCCCTGTCGGACATGCTTCCTGGCAAGGCGCATGGGCACAGTGTTTGCATACATCGCTCATCATCAGCCAGCGTTCCGTATTGAAGAAAGGCAATGCCGTTCCTGGCGGGGTAAGCGGAATAGTGCCATCGCTTCTGGCCTGAGCTATCTTGCTATCGATGCCGGAACGCAATGCACCACGTCCGTCTCTCCTTCCCACCTGCTCAATGAACTGGACATGTCGCCAGGTGGTAGCGGTT
>JBKPBA010000452.1:0-3246 GCA_046726675.1 Chloroflexota bacterium | reverse complement strand
CTTATAAAGCAGCACTCTCCATAGATGCTGCTCGAGAGCGCCTGATATCTGGCTCTGGGGCTAGTTTTGATCCGATGATTGTACGCGCTTTTCTGAATCTATTGGATTCACAACCACAATTTACACTGCCACAACGCATTTGCGCGTTACCATCGACTGCGAAAACTACTTATCATGTTGCAAGTTCGGTCGGGTTATAGATCCTGATCCTAGAGAATCATCCCCAAAAACTCGCGCGTGCGTTCGTTTTGGGGATGATCAAAAACTTGCTCAGGCGGCCCCTCCTCTACAATTACAGCCTTATCCATAAAGATTACTTCGTCGGCCACTTCACGAGCAAAACCCATTTCGTGTGTGACCACTATCATCGTCATGCCTTCTTTAGCAAGTTGATCCATCACTTTCAGCACTTCCCCGACTAACTCGGGGTCAAGCGCTGAGGTGGCCTCGTCGAAGAGCATCAGTTTGGGATTCATAGCTAATGCGCGCGCAATGGCCACACGCTGTTGCTGACCACCGGAGAGCTTATGTGGATAGGCATCGGCTTTATCGGCAAGGCCTACTTTTGCAAGCAAAGCCACAGCCCGTTCTCTCACCTCAGCTTTGGGCTGATGTAGTACGTGAATGGGCGCTTCGATAACATTCTCCAGCGCCGTCATATGCGGAAAGAGATTAAAACGTTGAAACACAAAGCCAATCTGGGAGCGAATACGGGCGATGGTGGCCTCCCGATCCTCTATTAATTTTCCATTCACTTCACGATAGCCGATCATTTCACCTTCTATATAGATGTGCCCGCTATCGATTTTCTCCAGGTGATTAATGCAGCGCAAGAGTGTTGTTTTACCGGAGCCGCTCGGTCCAATAATCACCACAACCTGGCCTCGCTTTACAGTAAGGTCAATACCATCCAGAACCGTCAGACTGCCAAAGCGTTTGACAATCTTTTCAGCTCGCACCATTTCGATTCCGTTAGTCCATTGCTTGTCCATGCTTCTCATCACCTCCTGGTGCCCACTAACGATAGCCGCGTCCTCCGAATCCCATCATACGCATAGTCCAACTCTTTTGCGCTTTGAGCTCAGTGGCCGTCAGGCGATCCGGGTCCATCCGTCTCTCGATATAGTTCTGAATATAGCCCCACACAGTAGTAAGTATGAGATAATAGAATGTCGCAACAACCAGTAATTCAAAGTAGCTGAAGCTTTGCGAACCATAGACCTGGGCGGTATAGGTAAGTTCGAACAGACCAATTACAGATGCCAGAGAAGTTTGTTTGAGCATATTGTTGAAATCATTGCCCAGTGGCGGCACAATCACACGTGCTGCTTGCGGCAATATAATGCGGCGCATGGCAAGAGCGTAGCGCATACCTAAGGATTTCGCTGCTTCCATCTGGCCTGAATCGACAGATGTAATACCGGCACGAACAATCTCTGCCATATATGCGCCTTCATTAAAAGAGAAGGCAATCAACGCAGCAGAGTAAACCGTAATATACGGAACAAGGGCAGGAAAGACTTCAGGAAAACCAAAATAGAGTAAAAGAAGCTGCAGCAGAAGTGGACTACCGCGAAAAATCCAGATGTAGAAACGAGCTGGTAAAGAGAGCCATGGATGACGCGACATGCGCATAAGAGCAAGAAAGAGACCAATGATGACTCCGCAGGCCTGGGAGATGACAGCGATCCAAAGCGTTGTCCATGCCGCGCCGATAAAGAGCCCTGAAAAAAGATATTGCCCGACGATGTCCCAACGAAACACCAGGAACCTCCTTGTAGTCAGCTCGTAGGGGCAAGATTTAGATGTATCGAGTCTCTCGTTGATCGACCCCATCTTACTGTTTGCCCCTACAAGGTACAGCCACTCCTTTATTGTCATGCTGAGCGCAGCGAAGCATCTCTGCATCTCGACGCCCATCGCAACAGACCCTTCGCTGCGCTCAGGGTGACAGCTAGAATGGTACTATGACCAATCTAGTGGGTTGTCAATCTTCATTTGAAAGGGTGAGGCAAGCCTAAAATGTAGGGACGCCCCTTGCGGGCGTCCGGCCCCACCTATCACATGAATCTTGACACAACACTAGTGGATCGCTTCGTTAACTAATCCCCATTTTTGAATGAGGGCAGTATATGTTCCATTAGCCTTCAGTTGGTTTAAGGCTGTTTGGATAGCATTAAACATTGAAGGATCATTTTTACGCACTGCAATACCCTCCAGCCCAGCGTCGGTTACCGAACCTCCTACAGCAAATTGACCGGGGTGTTGTTTGTTATAGTAGTCGGTAACCGGTGAATCCTGGTATGTTGCAACAACACGGCTGCTTGCCAGCAATTGAATAACATCGGTTTGATTCGTCAAGGCCGTAATCTCAATCGCTGGCTTCCCAGCTTTTTTACAGGCATCGTTGGCGGTATTTAAGCCAGTTTGCTCTATTGTACCATTCTGCACTCCTACCTTCTGTCCACAGAGGTCGGCTATGCTTTTAAGATTCAATGGGTTGCCAGCCTTTACTAACAGCGACACACCAGCATTGAAGTACGGTATAAAATCAACCTTTTTCTGACGTTCAGGAGTGACACTCATTGCCGATATCACAGTATCAAAGCGTCTTGCCACCAGGCTGTTAATGATCGTGTCAAAACTCGTTGTTACGACTTTCGTTTGTAATCCCATACGCTGACCAATCGCCGTAATCAAATCAACATCAAAACCCTCCGCTTGATTTGTTGCCGTATTAATGTATTCCTGCGGAGGATACGTTGTATCGCTGCCTACTGTCAATGTACCAGGAGTAATCAAGTCGCTGGGAGGTGCGATAGTAGGTGTCGCGGGATTGGGCGTAGCACTACTACCAGTGGTAGTAGTGCTGCCACATGCTGTGAACAACAGAGCAAACAAAACTAACAGTCCCACGAATAGCATGCCTTTTGAAGCACTCTTGCTTCTTTTTTGGTGAGAATAAGCTTCCATAATGAAAACCTCCTCTAAATAAAAATTTCTATCTTGCTGAAAGCAAATGCTGTGTAATGCATTCATTACACAGGTACATGAAAAGCCTTAAATGTAATGCAGAGTCATGCGTTATGGAGCCTGTCTTTTCATTGTACCTGTTTGTAACTACGTTCCTGGCAAGTAGTGTATCACAATGTTCATAAAAATAGGGAAGAAAATATCACAATTTTTGATATTGAAATACAACAGTTGAAGAATCCGTGAAAACATTCGCCCTTTCCTGTCTCAGTA
>JBKPBA010000451.1:0-5361 GCA_046726675.1 Chloroflexota bacterium | reverse complement strand
GGTGAAAGCCTTCCTTTTCTTCGTCTTTCTCTTGGGAAAGGAACGCAACCTCCTCTGTTGTGAGATTGCGTTCCTTTTCTACGACTCTTTTCCCCTCTCCTCAAGCTTACCCATCAAAATTCGGGATGACTCATGATTGTCTTTATCCGGCGGTCTACTCGCCAGTCACCTGAGCAATGACCTCCTCATCACTCACATTGGTCTTGATGGTCGCCTGGCCGATGAAGAATACTATCGCGCCCACCAACAGCGAGAGCACGGCAATCCCGCCAATCCACATGTCCCACTGTGTGGTGTTCATCAAACCCGGAATCCAGGGCGAGATAAAGATCACAATGACGCCCACCGCACTCGCGATAAGGCCCAATGCTGAACAGAGGTAGAACACCCAGTCTGGAGCAAGACGAGCACGCGTAAAGGCCTCATGATATCTGTAGCGAATGATGACCACATCCACAAACAGGATCACCATTGAGATGCACCAGATCACCGTCACAGCCGCTTGCAGAATGTTATACACCACCGTCGACAGATCGGTCGAGCTTAATCCCGTCTTCAAGGTATAGGGCAAAATGATGAAGGCCAGGGCGGCAAAGAAAGCTGAGATGATGCTCTGCACCAGCACCGCCACATAGGGTACCTTGTTGGCATTCACTTTGCTCATAAACGTTGGTAGCCGCCGATCCAGGCCTGAAACAAACAGCAGTCGTCCAAACGAGTAGTTGTAGACTGCTGTGTTAAAGAGGAAAAAGCCAATGAAGATGATGGTGACAATCGTTCCTACCACCGTTCCCGCCGCACCAAAGCCGTTCTGCACTGCCTGAGCCACAGCGGCAGGACTGCCTTGACTGCTGGTCGGGGCTGCCATCATCACGCCAAAGGTGCCGATGAGATAGGCGACAATGACGACAGTGGAACCCCACAACAGATAGCGGGTAATGGCGCGTGGATTACTGATCTCCACCCCCATATTCAGTGGCACTTCGATGCCCAACAAAGCCAGGATGACCAGTCCATAGAAGGTATAGTTGTTCTTCGTCAACGCCCAGCTTGACGCCGAGAAGTTAGCCTGGGGTGCATGGCCTTGGAAGAGCCAGAGCAGTCCCGCCAGACCAATCAGTAAAATCGCTCCGCCATAGGCGACGAAGACGACGTTGACAAAGTTCTGCGTGGCGCGGAAGCGCAAAACGGACAGGATTAACGAGAATGCAATGACAGCGATGATCATCAGGCCCTGCTGCCAGGGTGCCGTCAGTAAGTTGCTGTTGAGTTGCTGGATAAGTGCAACCACAGCAGCACCAGTAGCGATCATGACCAGGATACCTGGCCACCAGGCGCAGAAACCTGCAAAAAAGCCCAGGAAAGGGCCAAAGGCCTTGTTTGTCCAGACGTAGATCGAGCCTTCACCTGGGAACATGAGGCCGAGTTGTCCGGTGACGATCGCGCCGGGGATGAGAAAGGTGAGAAACCCCAGGATCCAATAGATAAAGGCGGCTGCACCTGCACCAGGAATTACACCAGCATTACTGATAAAAAGGACGATTGCGACGAAGATGGCGATCATGTCAAACGTGTTCAAAACTTTGGGGAGAATGCCTCCCGCGATGCGTTCAGAACGCAAGACCTCGCTGCCACCACTCTCAGCAGTTGTTGCCATTGAGCTAAACCTCCTAAAAAAGTTCTGTAGCTTCCTTTGCTACAGACACTCGAATCCATATTCACAAAACGGCTACAGAGAATACAGTACTAAGGAGAAAAGCTTACAAAGGGTGCTGGAAAGCCCTTGCTTCCAATCCAGCCAAGGGGATGAAAGGCCACCTCCTTTCTGTTTGAAAAGATGAATAGTAAGAAAAGGTATGTTTGATGTACTTGTATGTAATGATAGATTGCTCGCTTGTGTAAGTCAAGGGATGTTTCCTGATGACCAAAGTCTGGGAATTATCCATGCACCGGACAAGCCTGGGCTGGGCGACCGCGAGGGTCGCCCCTACATTTCATGTAGACATGACGGGTGGGGAAATGTAGGGGCACCCCTTGCGGGTGCCCGGTACAATGGCGCATTAACGCATATTTCGGGAACATTCACACAGCCTGCTTGATGACTCCCCATCTTCATTAATGTTTCGGCGTTGATGTTGGCCCAGGTTTCGACGTCGTATTCTGCCCATTAAGCTTTGCCTGCTCTTCCTGGATTTTCCTTTGTAATGCTCGTAAATAGGCTTGTGCCCCATCCAGGTCTGTTTCAGTAATAGTTTGTAGCTTCTTTGGCATAGTGTGAACCTGGTCCACCCAGTTTTTGAGTACCGCTTGAAGCGCAGCCAGTGTAGCATTATCAGCGTTAATTTGTTGAAGCCAGCTTCGGGCCTTGGTGAGAGCGGCAAGTGTAATTGACAGAAAATCGTCCGCGACCGTGGCAGCAAGGGTGACGAGCGGAGAAACAAATACATCATAGGCCACACGGGTAAGTCTGGCTGCACCAATGGCTGCATCAAGAGAGACACCCTCCATGGTATCTAACGCGTTAATAAATTCTTTACGCACAGCTTCTTCACCAGCAGCCACTCCTTTGTTAAAGGCATCCTGGAGCTGGTGTTCGATATTTGTTCCGGCTTGCTCGAGCGCATGGGGTAATTTGGGGAGCAACTCATAGCCGGCGATAGCTGTGCCTCCCGCTGCAGCCGCAACCAGGAGCATTTTGCGCCGGGATATGCCCTTCTTCTTTTTTTTGTTTGGCTTTACTATTTCATCTTGTTCGTCTTCATCGTATTCGAGGGGATCACTTTGACGCCTGCCACGCCCGGTTGTTTCAGGTTGCATGCGCAAACCAGCGGACTTCGCACGGGGAGCTTCATTGTAGGGTAATCGATGATCTAGCGGATCTTCTTCCTCGTCGAAGTAGCCATATCCCAGGTCTGGGTCTAAATAGTCCAACCTTTCATCTACAAAAGGTCTCTCTTCATAACCCTCGTCAAATTCAGTGTAGTATTCCCGTGGCGCAGGAGGTAAATGAGGGGATCGGGTATGGTGATAAGGGTAAAGAGGAGTATCTACCTGGTCTTCATACATCCTTTGATTTTCATCAGAAGACACATAACGATCGTGCAGTTCAGGATCAAGTTGGCCAGTATCATCCACAGGTGCAGATTTTGATTTGCTGGCAATAATATTCTTGCGAATAAGCTGGCGGGTGCGTCTGGAATCAGGGCGTGGCCCTAACAGTCCACTCGTTTGACGACCAGTGCTGGCGCCAGATTCCTCGCGTACGCTTAATGAATCACTTTGAAACGAGCCACTGGATCGTCCTTGTTGACCATTCCCATTCAGGCGTTGACTATGTAATGGATCGTATTCGTACCCGTACTGTCTAGCGGGGCTTTTACGGTACAACCTTTTTTCAGTACCATCTTTTACCATGTGCGCCTGCCTGCCTTTCACATCAAGATTTTTTCGAATACGAAGATTCTGGAAACTCGCTCTTCCTGGGAATTACCATTTGACTGAACTGTGTATAGCCTGAATCTAGCTCACAACGCATAATGCCTGTATTGTACACAACAATATACAAATCCCTAACAGTGTATCATATAGCATATGAGTGTCAAGATGTTTGATATTGCATCAAGTCTGCCTGGCACAACTAGAAGCGCATGGATCTTGCTTCGTTACTTACTACATGGCTCTTACATAAGATAAAACTTTACACGAATTTAACATGGTCTTGTAATTGTGCCTTTATGAAAGAACGTTGAAAGTTGCCAATTTGTGCCTTTATTGAATATTTGTTCTAACTATATCATAAAAATGCGCCTTTTACAATGATTAAAAAATTGCTCTGTAACACTTTCTCGTATAAGATTGAATATATTAGTAGGGACAGAAAGAAACGTCTCAATGGAGGCATAAGGATTTTCGTAGATGAACCCAGATAAAGTGCGTAGCGTGACCTTTAAAACACCTACTGTTACCGCTTCCGACAATATGAGGCTTATTGAGTTTATTACTGACAATGTAGCCTCGCTCCTCGGAATCTTACGCTCATATGTACGGCGTATGGGCCTTGCCAGGGGCGAGGAAGTACCAGCAGTGGCAGTTGAGGTGTTACAGGAAGTGGTTATTGAAGCGCTTGATCACGCGGATCGTTTCAATCCTACGGGCCAGCCAATGGCATGGCTTTTAGGCATAGCGATCAATGTTATCAAGCGCAAAAAGGCTGAGCTTGCGAAGCGCTCTCAACGGGAACTTTCTATCGGTGAGCTCTCTTTAGCGCAGGAAGAACATTTGAGTGAGCATGAACTGTTTGATCAGATCACGGCAGACTCATCTGCTGAGCCAGATCAAGAAATCGCAGCGAATGAACAGGCTGAGTTGCTGCTCTCACTTGTCTCTCCTGAGGATCAGCAGATCTTAATGCTTGCGTTCCTTCAGGGCTTCGAGAGAGAAGCTCTGGCTAAGAAGCTCGGTATTTCACCAGGTGCAACACGCGTGAGGCTACACCGCGCATTGAAGCGATTACGTTTGGCCTGGAGCGACCAACACGTGAAATCTCAAGAAGGAGAAAGCAATGGATGAACAGCTTACACCTGATACACAGCGACATATCCAGGTTTTGCAGCGCTATATGCTTGCTATGGAGAATGGAGATGTTGATTCCATGGCCAGCGTACTGCGTGAGGCTGAGCAGGATCGAGCATTAGAGAGTATGATCCTGGAAGTGAACGATTTTTACCAGCAAGAAGACCATACACTCGCAGAGCCTGCCGATGTCACACTAGTTCAAGAACTTCTCCTCAACACTGTACCTGCGATGAGGGAAAACGAATCTGTAGGGACATCTACACAATCTTTGGATAGTAAAGTCAGCCCGGTTTATGCGCAATCCCGTGTTATGCGGGAAACAGTGTCTGAGCCAGAGAAGACACCAGATACTATACATCAACAGACGAGCAAAAGATTACAGGCCAGGAAAGCGCCGACCCAGGTATTACCATCAAGAAAGATTGCTCCACAAAAATGGTATCAAACTCGCCGCAACTGGTTGTTAGCAGCCATAGCAGCAGCACTGGTTGCATTGCTGTTATTGCCAAACAGTGGCGCATTAGCCAATCAGCTTCTTTCATTGTTCCGTGTGCAACAATTCCAGCCAGTGCAGGTGACAAAGCAAGACGTTCAGACATTATCCTCGCGTCCAATTCCAACTTTTGAGGATATGGGCACCCTTCAGATCCAACCTGATAGCCTGCAAACTCATGAGAACTTGACGAAAGCACAGGCAGCGCAAATGGTTAACTTCCCAATCTTGATACCAAATTCTCTGCCTCGAGGTATATCCAATACCCCCGATTTCAGTGTCATAGATGCAGG
>JBKPBA010000450.1:0-5032 GCA_046726675.1 Chloroflexota bacterium | reverse complement strand
CCCTCCTGGCGGATTGAGGATGGTGACAAAGCTGGAGTAGTTGCGCTGCGATTCGATGTCTGCAAAGTAGAAGTCCGTCCCTAACTTTGTTGCGCCCAGCACATCAGTCCCGCTATTGATGCCATGAAAGTTGAAATAGATTGGGCGTTCTGCGACAATGCCCACTCTATTGGTTGAAGTCACAACCATCGAAAGGGAGTGTCCCACACCAGTAAATGGAATATGCACGTCAGCGTTGACACTGACGGTATAGCGACTCTGTGGTGGGACATTATGTATGACGGCTGGCCCGGTGCCTGTTTCGAAGAGGTACTGTACCTTGACTTGCGCGGTCTGAACCGGGTCGGGATTCGCCAGCGTGAGATATTCCTCGAAATTATTACCCGCGCCATCACCACCGACACGCCCTTCAGCAAAATACCAGGTAGTGCTGGTGGGAGCGGTTTGATGAGGAAGTGCCTGACCGAGCGTAACCAGGTTTTGCGAGAGATTGTAGGCATCGTACGTACCCAGGCCAGTGGCAAGATCATAGGCACTACCATCAGGATAGGTTCCGCTGTCACCCACATAATCGTTGTTATTTACATACCCCGAGACAGGCACAATATCATGAAAGGCGGCATTATAGGAAGTTCCGGTTGCTCCATGAGCTATGTCGTAGAGGCTGGGATTAAGAAAGCCAACCATGAATCCATTTGCCTTGAGTGATGCTTGATTGGCCAACGCTGTCATTGCTGCCCATGCAGGGGCGGCTGCCGATGTGCCACCAAAAATCATCCAGCCATGATTCGCGCATCCTCCAACCTTGCAAAAAATATCGTAACCTGTTTGAGGGTCAGCATTCAAGGAGACATCGGGCACTTCGCGAAATCCTGTAGAGTAGGCATTTGCGACGCCTGGAGCCTGCTGCCAGTAAGGCATGTGCCAGATCAGGCTAATACCACCGCCACTGGCTCCATTGCGAATAGTGCGGTCGTTCCAAACTTGCTCAAATTGATAAGTGTTATCGAAGTTGATATGTAGCGTCGTGCCTCCTACCCCAGTGACATAGGGCTGCGATGCTGGATCGTCTACAGCCGGAGTTGTATTTGTGCCTGTTTTCGGATTGTAACACCCATTTGCTCCTAAATCGCCGCTTGCAGCCAGAATGGTCTGCCCCTGCGCCGCGGCTGCCTGGAAAAAGATATTCTCCTGCTGGATTTCGTTTGCCATACCCGAACCCTGCTCGCAGAAGACCCAGCTTGTGCTCACGACAGGCGTTACGTCGCTGACGATCCGTGCCCAGGCATCGTTATAGGCTGCTAGCGATGTGTTTGCAGCCTCGTATACCCGTAGAGAGGCCAGGTGGGGAGCAAGACCCAGAATCACCTCGATGTCGAGTTCGACCTCTGTGGCATTCACACCCGCCGCACCATTGTAGCCATCAATGGGAATAGTCTTAATAACAGTTTTATTACCACCAAAACAGGCAGTATAGGCAGCAATGTCACTAGATGAGAAGCCATCGAGTTCGAGCAACCCTACTGTTTGTCCTTCTCCCATGAAGCCTGCCTTGTAAAGTTTGGTAAAATCATAGGCTGTAGCAATCTGTGAAGGTGTGTAAGAGGTAGGAACCATAGCAGAGCCAGGTTGAGGGCAGCCCACGACAGCAGAGGTCGTTGTAGGCGTGGAGGAAGAGGTTCCAAGCCGTACGGTCGCCTTCCCAGGAGCCGGGGGATTACGATGATATTGTACAGTATTATCGAGTCCACTGACTGCAGCTACTAGCGGCGCGAGTTGAACCGGCAGTGAGGGAGGATTGGCATTGGCGAAAAATAACTGGCCTGCCGGTGAACGATAATTATTGATCTGCACCTGAAAAGCATGTTGCGCCTGAGCAACGGTGCCAACGATATCAATAATGAGATGATTAGGGTAGGTACCGGTGATTTTGAATCCCTGCGAACGAAGAAACGCGCTGATGGCAGCCTCACTTTGAGGCAATGGACCGTAGAGGGCAGCAAACGAAGTCGGGTTCAGGTAATGACGATACAAGGGGGAAAGCGGATCGGTTAACTCGCGGAGATAACTGGCGAGATTGGCTGTATTACGCAGATTGAGGCCAATAGCAAGTGAGATAGGTTGATTCCCAGGAGTGTTAGCTAAGAGTTGGCTTTTGCTTGTATATGCCGACACATTATCTGCAAGGGTAACGCGCGGATTTGCAGGTTGTGCATGTGTGAAAGGGGATATAAAGAGCAGGAGCAGCGCGGCTACAAGCATGACACTGATCAGAGGTACAACAATTCTCGGGTGTATTGATCTAACTCGCATACAAAGCCTCTCTAAACAACATTCACTAAACATGAGCGGTACTGAACAATCAAATCAGAGTGTCCAAAGCCGGGCGACCGCGAGGGTTGCCCTTACATCAATCGAACGTTAGCCAGCACGTTTTCCGTGGATGTTCAGTTTTGGGGGTACTTTTAGGTCAAATACCCCAGCCCTAAAGGGCGGGGCTTGTAGCTAGGCGCGTCCTGCTACCATAGGCTCTTTGACAGGAGCCCTAGAGATATTGATAGCGCCTACGATGTCAGCATTCATCGATAGGCCACACGCGGTACAACAGAAGACGGCTTGCTTCTTGCGGTTCGCTTTTGCACAGTGCCCACACGCAGGACACGTTCGAGACGTGTTGCGCGGGTCTACCGTGTGCAATGGGACGCCAGCAAGAGCAGCTTTGTAGGAAAGGAAAGAACGGAGTTGACCAAAAGACCAACTGCTATGCTTAGAACGCTGAGACCGTCTAACCGTGCTATCGGTGTGTTTCCGAATGTGCCTGAGGTCTTCTAGAGCAATAGCCTGATTGTTGGCCTGAGCCTTTTGTACAATGCGTTTGGAGACGACATGATTGGTATTGCGTTTAAACCTAGCTTCTCTCCCAGAAAGTTTTTTGAGATGACGTTTAGCAGACTTTGTACCACGCTTTTGCAAGCGTTGTCGCAAAGCGTGGTTTCGCTTGCGGTTCTGCTCGACAAGATCACCGCTAAAGTTTTCACCCTCACTGTCTGTAGCGAGGTTCACAATGCCGAGATCGATACCGAGGGTTCCATCTGGCGTAGCAGGCGAGGGTTCAGGAACATCCAAAGTCACCGCCAGGTAGAAGATACCCTTGCGGTAGATGAGGTCGGCTTGCCCCTTAATCCGATCCATGCGAGCTTCTTGATAGCCTCCCACGATGAAAGGAACCAGGACACGGCCAGAGAGGGTTATAAGAGAAACTGTGTTCAACCCCTTAAATGCCATCACTCGGGAGTCATAGACAATGGCCCCCTCTGGTCTGAAGGTGGGTTGGATGCTCTTGTCCCGCTTGTAGGCTTCACTAGCCTTGCTAATCGCCCGAATTGCCAACTGAGCAGGAAGCTTATAAGTCGTACGAAGCTCCCCATACACCAGCTTCTGCAACTCGAATTTGTTGGCAGAGTGTTCCGCAAAGGCAACGCCTGCTACATAGTTGGCAGCCTGGTTAAAGGCGTGCATGGTCTCAAGCATAGCCTTGTGCTGATCGAGAGGTGGTGCAAGCTTCAAGAGCATCGTTTGTTTCATACCTCAAGTATGATAACATTGAATGTTATTGTCAATAGTTTACTGCTGCGCAGGCGGCCATTTCTCTCCATGCGTAAACGCAGGTGCCTCCTGGCAGCAAAAGGGGATACCTGTGGAGATCACCCGGCATACTTCCTCAATGAGAGATGAACCAACGATCTTCTCTGTAACTTGGACCTGTATTTATCTATATTACTAGATTGTTCCCATAAGCAGTGTCATCAGAAGCGAGGGAAGAAACCATGATGCAATGCAATCTTTTCATCTCAAACGGCTCAAGGCGTGCATGGTGCTGGGTCCTCGTAGTCGCAACACTTGTCATGCTTCTCGCAGCCTGTGGCAGTAATACCAGTAGTTCAGGATCGGGAGGAACGACTCCAACCAGTAGCGCCAGCGGATATAACCCTGGGAGATACGGCGGCGGTGGAGGGACGACACCGACAGCCAGCAGTAGCGGTAGTCTCATTAAGACAGCAACAGCTAAAGTGAATGGCAAATCTGTGATTATTCTCACCAATGCCCATGGCTTAACCCTCTATTACCGGACCTCTGATGCGCCGCCGTCGACGGTCTGCAGCGGTGGTTGCGCTGGAGCATGGCCCCCACTTGTTATATCCGGCTCAGGCACACCATCAAGCGCAACGTCTCTGCCAGGCAAGCTAACTGTGGTAGCAGACGCCAACGGCAACCAGGTCGAGTACAACGGCCATCCGCTCTATACCTATTCTGGTGATACGGGTCCTGGTCAAACGACTGGCGAAGGGGTTGCTGGCATCTGGCATGTCTGCACACCTAGTCTGACGTAAGGATACTGTTCCCAGGATGCTCGTGCAGGTCCATCCTGATTCCTGGGTTAAATCGAGCGCAAAAACCCTCGAAGCGCCTGGAGAAACGCCTCTGGCTGTTCAAGATTGGATAGATGCCCTGCATGTTGAATCACAACGAGCTGCGCACCTGGGATTTGTGCTGCATACTCCTGTGCGACACTCGGAGGAGTCAATGCATCCTGTTCGCCAACGATAACGAGTGTTGGACAGGTAATACCTGCCAGTAGCTCTGTGGAATCGGCTCGCTGTGCCATGCCTCGCGAAGCGGCTGCAATACCCTGAGCTGTTGCGACTTCGATCATTTGCCGCACACGTATCTCTACCTCGGGATGATGTTGGCGCGTATACTCCGAAAGTTGACGTGGCATCTGGAGATCAGCAATTGCCCCTGCTCCTTGTGTCTCGGCGATACGTGCGACGTTTTCGCGGTTGGCCTGTGCTTCTGGGGTATCTGCACCAGGCCGAGTATCTGCCAGGATTAAACCGGACACGCGCTGTGGGTATTTACGCAAGAATGCGAACGCTGCATAGCCGCCCATTGAGAGGCCGCATAGAACTGCTTGTTGAATTCCCAGTGAGTCCATTAGTCCTGCTACGTCATCGGCAAATAGTTCCATGGT
>JBKPBA010000449.1:0-7805 GCA_046726675.1 Chloroflexota bacterium | reverse complement strand
CTGTAAAGAGTATTGCCAGGCCAAATGCGGCTGGTAAGCTTATCCACCGTACTCCTGACTGCCTGGAACGGTGCCGGTGATTAGCACCGTTCAGAGAAGCCTTTGCAGGTGTTTGGTGGCTCGCTGCCCTTTGCATATGTGCATAGGTATCAGCTACCGATAGCTCCGGATAATGCTGATACGATCGCATTACCCGCAATGTATCGAGTGTATCGCTAACCTGTTTCAGTTCGTTAAGTTTGTGAAGACAGCGCGGGCATTTTTCTACATCGATGTGCTGACTGACACTTAGACGATCCTCAAACTGTTGCTTACGAAGGTAAGCAAGCAATATGCTGTCTTCAGGATGCTTATTAATATCGTTATATGAAGTCCATCGTGAATTACCTGACATGTACTATTTAATACCTTTTTGGGTAACCTTAATAGAGTTGTCATATCGTTGAGATCTCGCAGAGGGTATCTTCTTTCCATACACCCTGCGAAATTTCTCAACACTGCGAGCCACACGTTTGCGAACTGCTTCCGAACTCATTTCCATAACCTTGCCAATTTCTTCATACGTGAAGCCATTGCCATAGTGGAGTTGTAAAACGGCTGCATCTTTCGGCCTCATGGTCCCTAAAGCCTGTTCGATGAGAATTCTTGTCTCCGTCTCATCTTCTGGACCTGCGACTGCTAAACTCTCATCAATGTCCTCACGGCTTTCCAGTTGTACAAACTGTCTCAGCCGTTTACGATTGAGGTAACGCAAGCCGTAATTCGTGGCAATACGATAGATCCAGGCGTCGAGAGCAAGTTCCCCAGACGTCTTGTCTATTTCTTTATACACTTGAACAAAAGTATCTTGCGCAAGGTCAAGAGCCACTTCTCGGTCACCTACGAGGCGGTGCAAATACCCGGTGATGGGCTGTTGTAACCGATCGATCAAAGAACGAAAGGCCTGTGCATCGCGCTCTCGCAGACGCTCTACCCCCTGAACGTCCGTCACCATATTGGCCTTACGAGCATTTTGCCCGCTTTCTATGTGATGTGCCTCTAATTACTATAATCATCGAGGAGCTTTAAACCGGACACTTTTTGTAGTAAGCTTTTGATCGGATTGCAGAGGCAGTGCCTCTTTTACGGTTTGGGGCCGTGCATCCGGGGATGCAACAACGGGTCCCAAATTTCTAATTTGAAGAACCCGCAAGAAGAGAACTATTATCGCTATAATGAAAAGAAACCGGTCTTGTTTATGAAACGTTTAAGATGATGGAGTGGTAGCCTGATGACCCATTCGGCAATGGAGGCTCTTCATTGGGGACCTGAACATTCCCTTCCAAATCTATTGCGCGCGCAACAACAGTATAGCTATCGGTCCTTGGTGGCTGCCATGCCAGTTCCCACAGAACCCACGTAAAACCCGATAACGGTTGTTTCAGAATAGCGCGTTGCCAGGTCTGACCCGCATCTGTACTCACATCGACCTCACTAATCCCTTTATTTCCTGAAAAGGCTACCCCTGCGATATACGTGGTGCGATTAGCCTTTACAGTCGAACCGGTTAAAGGGGTATCGATACGAGCTGTCATGCGCACAGGTGCGGGATCACTCCAGCCGCGCTGCTGCCAGTAACCCTGGTAATCGTAGTTGACAACTTCAATGCGTGTGAGCCATTTGCAGTGTTTCATCCCATATATACCAGGTACCAGCATGCGTACAGGAAAACCATGTCCCTGTGGCAATGTGACGCCATTCATACGTACCGCGAGCAATGTAGTAGGCTCAAGTGCTTTAGTAAGGTGAATACTATCAGTGTAGTCATCAGCCGCGTGGAATACTATTTTTGTTGCCCCTGCCTTTACGCCAGCTCGTTGTAGAAGGTCAATTAACGGAATTCCCTCCCATAACGCATTGCTCATATACTGTCCGCCTACCTCGTTACTGATGCACATCAACGACTCGTACTGCTGTTTCATAGATTGCGCAAGCAAATCTTGATAAGTTAGCGTAAAGGGGTTATCAACCTGTCCACCGATGGTCAAGCGCCAGGAATTGCCATTCACTGTCGGATCTGAGAAGAGATTTTTAGAGACGATATAGAACTGGTCGTTTGAGGTAACTTCTGGTGACAGAAAATGGACTGGTTGAATTGCTCCGTAGTTTGGCGTAGGTGGTGGAACAATTTTACTTTTAAAATGTGCCAGCAATTGATCCACCGATACATTTGATGAATTGGCTCCTCCTGTAATGAAACGCCAGGCAACAACGCCCGCTAAAACGATGCCAGTTGCAATTGCGCCATTCCTAAGTAATGTTCGGCGCGAAAGTGCTCCAGGTGAATACTCTTGCTCATCTAATGAGTCGGCGCTGCCTGGCGCTACATTTTGCCTGGACATTCGCGCAGTGAGCCAGCGTTGGAAAAGCACGAAGAGTGAGCCAAATACAATACCGACGATAGCCAGGCTGAGAAATCCATTGCTGAAACCAATGGTGAGATCCGCGCCAAAAATACCTGCTCCACTGAGTGGTAACAGGATTACTCCTGCGAAAAGCCAGAGTATCAGCGCAAGTAGCAGTCCATCAAACCACTGTAAAACTCGATTCTGTCTATTAGCAAGCCAGCTATAGAGCCCCCCGCTGAGCGCAAAGACAAGGCATTGACCTACGATAATACCGTAGAACAGGTAATGTTTTGCATCCCCACCGATTAATTGATGCAAATAATCAAACAAAGGAGGTGGCATCAGGGCTGTTAAGTCTGAACCAAAAGTTTCTGGTAATGAGACCCCGCCGAATAAGACGCTGAGTAATAACATAATGCCGGTCGCAATTGCGCCTGCCGCTAGTGCAGCGCTAAAACCAGTCCAGAAGCTATTGTTCCATTGTAAAAACTTGCTATTCTTCATATCACATTGCCTTTAAGCAAAGAAATTCATGTCTATCTACTTATTATATCTTCAACGCGTTACACGTCTACCCTGTCCAGAATTTACAACTTGACGCAATGCTTGTCCCATTTCAGTAAATAGAGTATATTGGTTTACATACATTTTGACCGGAACAGTGGAGCTATTCATAGCATGCAAGAAAAGACCACAACCAACCAACAAAATCTGCCACTCGTCGTAGGAGTCGATCTTGGCGGTACACACATACGCACAGCAGTGTTGCAAGGCCCAAAACTACACTCGCGCGTAAGTTTACTCACTGGCGAAAATCCTACTCCTGAACGCCTTCTTCCTCGTGTGTACGGAGCTATACAGCAAGTGCTTGATGAAGCCCATGTTACTCTCGATCAAATCGCAGGTATTGGTGTTGCTACTCCTGGGCCATTAAATAACCGCACAGGTGTCATCTACTCTCCTCCCAATCTTCCTGGATGGGACAATGTGCCTTTACGAGATTTGATACAACAACATTTTAACAGACCTATTTTTATTGAAAACGATGCGCATACTGCCGGATTGGGTGAATATATGTTTGGCGCCGGACGAGGAAGTAGGTACATAGTATACCTTACTATAAGCACAGGCATAGGTGGTGGCATCATTATCGATGGCAAAATTTTAGAAGGGGCTAACGGCACAGCAGGGGAATTGGGTCACATGACTATCGATTGGAAAGGCGAACGCTGCAATTGCGGTAATATTGGTTGCCTGGAATACCTGGCTTCCGGAACCGCCATCGCACGCTATGCCAATGAAGCCATTACAGCCGGGCAAGGCGCTGATCTGCTCGCTTTTGCCAGCACCATGTTAGAGCACACTGCAACAGTGCCTGACCAGGCAGCGCTTCCTACACATGATCCCAATACGCAGCCCCTGGATGAGTATGATGAACTCAGCGGAGAAGCGGAACCACTACTCGTCAATGCCCGCACTGTGGCACGTGCGGCTGAAGCAGGTATACCACTGGCGCGAGACATCATTACACATGCGGCTGAAGCGCTCGGCGTTGGTCTCGTCAACATCATTCATATTTACAACCCTGACATAATCATTCTAGGCGGCGGTGTTATGCAGATGGGACGGATGCTAATGGAGCCAGCGCTGCGAATTGTTCAAACGCGCGCGATGAAGGCGCCCCGTGATTCGGCGCGTATCTCTCTGGCGCAACTCACCAGGAATGCGGGGCTTGTAGGTGCAGGCGCATTGATTTATTCCAATGCACAAAATACATGATCACGAACATTCCAACCACCCTTACGCAAATGATTATTCATGGTTAATTTGCCCGCAAATTCATGAGGACGATAACAATGGCGGTAAACAAGGAACGGCTCGATGTCGCGCTCGTCAGGCGTGGGCTAGCTCCCAGCCGGGAGCGCGCACGAGCTTTGATTATGGCTGGACAGGTGCTTGTTGCAGATCATCTTGTTGATAAACCAGGTATGTTAATTTCGCTCGATGCCGATTGCTCTCTAAAGGAAGCGCCAAACGAATTAAAATATGTCAGTCGTGGTGGCTTGAAGCTTGAAAAAGCGCTGGCTACTTTTGGATTAAACCCCGAAGGTCTGGTAGCGCTTGACGTTGGAGCCTCGACAGGTGGCTTCACAGATTGCCTATTGCGGCATGGCGCGAAACGTGTATATTCGCTTGATGTTGGACGAGGACAGCTCGCATGGACTCTACGTAATGATCCACGCATAGTAGTGATGGAGCATACCAACATTCGCTATCTGAAAAGC
The DNA here is from genome assembly GCA_046726675.1 of Chloroflexota bacterium. Lineage (GTDB taxonomy): Bacteria > Chloroflexota > Ktedonobacteria > Ktedonobacterales > Ktedonobacteraceae > DATMNR01. The sequence goes on along the minus strand of JBKPBA010000449.1, from coordinate 3,133 downwards.
ATGCCAGAACCAATTCAGTGCGCAACTATAGACGTCTCTTTCATCTCCTTACGCCTCGTCCTGCCGACCCTTGTGCCGCTTCTGACCCATGGCGCCTGGGTGGTGGCGCTTGTGAAACCCCAGTTCGAAGCCGGTAAAGCCGAGGTTGATAGGGGAGGGGGAATCATCAGCGACCCCACTGTACATAATCGTGTATTGCAAGAACTGCAGGAATGGATACTACAACATACTCCGTTTCAGATTCTGGGATTGACTGACTCCCCAATTTATGGACGTGATGGTAATCGCGAGTTTCTATTACACCTGAGTTTGGGATAAAATAGATGTAAGGTATCTCCTAATTTAGGATAAACTTCATTGTGGATTGATATTTGTCAAGTTTTATCAGTAAAGAGGTGTCCCTGATGTTAACCGTCCCGAAGATTGTCATACCCGACCAGTTCAACGCTGCCACAGCATTCCTTGACCGTAATCTCGAAGAGGGACGCGGTTCAAAAACTGCAATTTATTTTGAAGGGAACTCCTACACCTACACCCAGATTGCGGAATTGGCGAATCGTGCAGGCAACAGCTTACTGGATCTGGGCATCGATCTGGAACAGCGCGTCGCCCTACTATTACTCGACTCGCCGCAATTCGCTGCCGCCTTTTTCGGCGCAATCAAAATTGGTGCAGTACCTATTCCCATGAATACCAACCTGCGCCCTAACGACTATATCTACATGCTCAATGATAGTCGTGCTCGTGTCCTACTTATTCATTCGGTAATCTGGTCTCAAATCCAGCAGATTCTCCCCGAACTTAAGTACCTGCGCCATATCGTAGTAGTTGGATTAGAGCAAGATGGCGGCCAGGAAACAGCTACGCTGCACGACTTTGAGAAATGGATTCAGAAGGCATCAACACAACTAGAAGCCGCTGAGACCACCAAAGACGACAGCGCGTTCTGGCTGTATAGCTCTGGCAGTACTGGCTTTCCCAAGGGCTGCGTACATTTACAGCACGATATGACCTACTGTACAGAGTGTTACGCTAAACATGTTCTTGGTATTCACAAAAATGACATCACTTTTTCAGCAGCGAAACTCTTCTTCGCCTATGGCCTCGGTAACAATCTCTACTTCCCATTTGGAGTAGGAGCGAGCGCCGTGCATTATGCTGGTCGCCCCTTGCCAGAAGACATGTTCACTGTAGTGCAGCAGTATCGCCCGACCATCTTCTTCGGTGTTCCCACGCTCTATGCTGGTATGCTCGCTCTACCAGAAGCGGAGAAACGCTTCGATTTCTCTTCTGTTCGTGTATGTGTCTCGGCTGGTGAAGCATTGCCTGCTGATATCCTGCGGCGTTGGGAAGAAAAATTCAATGTGGAGATCCTCGATGGTATCGGTAGCACGGAGATATTGCACATTTTTATCAGTAATCGTGCAGGCCAGGTAAAACCAGGCAGTTCCGGCAAGCTAGTGCCTGGCTACGAGGCATTGATTACCGACGAAAGTGGTCACGCGGTAAAGCAGGGTGATCTTGGCAATTTGTTGATACGCGGAGATAGCATAACTGCGTATTATTGGAACAAGCACGAAAAGACCAAGGATGTCATCAGTGGCCACTGGATTCATACAGGAGACAAGTATTACCAGGATGCCGAGGGATACTTCTGGTATTGCGGTCGCTCCGACGATATGTTGAAGGTAGGTGGACAATGGGTTTCTCCTGTAGAGGTAGAGGGAGCGCTCATCGCTCATCCCGCTGTACTGGAAGCTGCCGTGGTAGGCGATATAGACGCTGACGAACTAGTCAAACCCAAAGCATATGTCGTACTCAACCAGGGCTACGAGCCTTCAGAGGCTTTGGCGAACGAACTCAAAGCATTTGTGAAAAACAAGCTGGCGCCTTTTAAATACCCGCGCTGGATTGAGTTTGTCACTGAACTGCCCAAAACAGCAACTGGTAAAATTCAACGCTTTATGCTGCGAGGGAACTAAAGCATATCGTATGCAACAATCTTATCAAGCCCTACGCATCATTGCTGAGGCACAAACAATCCGTATAGTACTGGCGCCTGAACCCGATGAGTTGATGCTCAAGGAACTATGTGTCGCGTGTGACTCCCTGCATACAGAGAGTAGCAGTGGTATCAAAGCGGTCGTATTGGATTTCGATCCCACTGCTGCCCCACTCATTACGCATAGCTCTCAAGCAATAACAGATCATACCTCAACAATTGTGAAAAGCGCGAGCGTAGCAATTCATGCTATTAGACAGCCCGTGTTGGCCGTTGTCAGAGCAACCCTCTCACAGCCAGCTTGCCTGCTTATTAAGGCCGCTGACTTCACGCTTGTTGCAGAAAATGCTGAATTGATGATATTAAACAAGGAAGAGGATACGCTCACAGGATCGCAAGCAGTGCGCCTGGGATATATTACCTGGTCTGCATCCGCAAATGAGATAAATAAACATATGGAGCGCATCCTGGATCTTCTTCGAACAAAAAGCGCTGTTGCCCTGCGCCATACGAAAGCTAGTGTTCGTCTTGCTAGTGCCAATCATGCAACAAGCCTGGAGGCATTACAACAAGTCAACACACTCTATCTCACTCAACTCATGCAAACGCACGATGCCCAGGAAGGTCTACAAGCCTTCTTAGAAAAACGCAAACCAAACTGGAAGAATATGTAAAATCATAGGAAGCATTATGCTAAAAAATCACCCATGGAAAACCCTATCATACCAGCAAGTAATCTACACCCCCTACCTTAAAATACGTAGCGAACAAGTAGCTGTTCCCAACGGACCAGTCATCCCAGACTATTACATCATAGAGAATCGTGGTTGGGTAGGTATCGTTCCATTGACTGAAGACGGGCGCTTTCTGATCAATAACCAGTATAAGCATGGTATCGGTAGCGAAGTCCTGGAATTTCCGGCTGGCGGTATCGATACCCACGAAGATGACCCGGTAATAACGGCCAGGCGTGAGTTGATGGAAGAAACAGGGTATAGCTTCGAAGATCACCAGGTAGAGCTGTTGGCACACATGTACGCCAATCCAACTGGCGCGCGGACACTGATCTGGTGGTACCTGGCACGCAACGTGCGTAAAACAGGTATGCCTAAAGCAGACCCTGTTGAAGTC
>JBKPBA010000448.1:0-14880 GCA_046726675.1 Chloroflexota bacterium | reverse complement strand
CTGTCACCCTGAGCGAAGCGAAGGGCCTCCATCGCTACTTCTTCCATTCTCACCGGTGATGCTATACTTCCGCAAGTTTCGCCCATAGCTCTGCAGGCAGAGCATATTGGGCAAGTGTTATCGTTTCTGTAAGCCGTTCGGGACGGCTCATACCGACAATAGTTGAGGTAATGCGTGGGTCGCGCAAAGAAAATTGTAATGCGGCGGCAGCCAGGGGTACATGATAGCTACTGCAAATTGTTTCCAGCTTGTGAGCATGCTCTAGCAACTTAAGCGGAGCATCGCAATACATATAGCGCGGATAGGCAGAAGGCCCTTTTGCCAGCATGCCACTTCCATACGGCGCTGCGTTAATCGCCGCTACCCCCTGTTTTTGACAGACATCCCAGAAAGAATCAGCTTCGCGATTGAGCAGTGTATAACGGTTGTGCGAAATCGCCACGCTAAAGATACCTGTTTCCACGAAGCGTTTCATCAGATTAATAGGTCCACCTGCCACGCCGAGATGAACGATGAGTCCTTCTTGTTGACAGCGTTGTAACGTTTCGACAGGTCCACCGGGAGCCATTGCTTGCTCAAAAGAGATATGCTCAGGATCATGTAGATAAAGCAATTGTAGTTGCTCTAAGCCCAGTAATCGTAAACTGCGCTCGACGCTGCGGCGCATCTGCTCTCCACTAAACTCACCCGTGCCCAAATCTCGATCTGCCTTACTTGCCAACACAAATCCCTGCGGTAACCCACCCAATTCACGTAACACAATCCCCAGGCGGCGTTCACTCTCTCCATCTCCATAGGAAGCGGCTGTATCAAGGAAATTGATGGGACCAGCAAAAATAGTTCGAATCGTAGTGAGAGCTTGCTCTTCATTGACGGCATAGGCAAATGTTTCTGGCATATTCCCCAGAGGAGCGCAACCAATGCAGAGCGGAGTGACCTCTAATCCGGTCTTGCCCAAAGGTCGCAGTGGCAAGAATGCTTCCTCAGCCATAATTCCTCCTCTATCGATCACTTCGCGGTCCAACCACCATCGATAACAAGCGTCGAACCAGTCACAAAGGCTGCCTCGTCCGAAGCCAGGTAGAGCGCAGCATACGCGATCTCATCAGGTCGGCCCATACGTCCAATAGGCTGGCGTGCATGCAGTTGCTGGCGCACCTCGTCCTCACGTCCCGCAAAGTTACGTGCGAGATACCCCTCTACGAAAGGAGTATGCACAGTGCCGGGACAGATAGCGTTGCAGCGGATCCCCTGCGTGACGAAATCGATGGCGATTGAACGCGTCATGCTGATAACGGCGCCTTTACTGGCACTGTAGGGGAAGCGTTGATCAATTGCGATCATACCCGCGACAGAAGCGATATTGACAAGGATTCCTCCAGTAGGATTCTGCGCGAGCATGTGTGTCACAGCATACTTGGAGCATAGGAAGACACCCCGCGCATTGACACTCATCACGCGCTCCCAGTCCTCAAGACTGGTCTCAAGGATAGTGCCAACATGGCTAACTCCAGCGTTATTGATCAAGATATCGAGCCGGCCTTCGGTAGCAGCAACCCGCTCTATCGCAGCTTTGACCTGGGACTCGTCAGCCACATCAAGCTGCTGTGTGCGTGTACTCCCTCCGCCAGCCCGAATTTCACTGGCAACCCGTTCCGCAGCATCAACTCTGATATCGTTGAGAACGACATGCGCCCCTTGTTGTGCAAAGAGCCGCGCGATTTGCTCTCCGATGCCCGATCCGGCCCCCGTCACAAAGGCGATTTTCTTGTCTAAGCGAAACACTCATGATTCCTTTCTTCTAATCTTCTTCTAAACTTCTTCTCCAGAGTCAAGTTGCCTGGCTTTTTCGTAGGCTTGCTGTGCTTCTTGCGCCCTTTCCAGCGCGGTCAACACGTTCCCTATACTACGCCAGATACTTGCATTATTGGGTTCAAGGAGACTGCCTTCTTGATAGGTGGCGAGCGCCTCATCGTAGCGAGCAAGCCTCTCAAGAAGCCAGCCCTTAGACACGTAGTTGTGAGCAGATCTGGGGCCCTGCCTGGGCTCGAGGCGAATGGCTCCTTCAGAGGCAGCGAGTGCCTCATCGTAGCGAGAGAGGTTAGCCAGGATGGTCGTACTGTTCATACAGGCCAGATAGGAGTAGTGAGGTTCATCGTCGTCAAGACGAATGACTTGTTCATAGGCGGACAGTGCTTCCTCATCTCGTTTGAGCGCGTGGGGGATTAAGCCCCTCATCCGCCAGGCCAGCACGTAGGTGGGGTCGAGGCGAATGGCCTGCTCATAAGCGGCGAGTCCTTCCTCAAGACGTACAGGCGCATAGAATGAGAGGACGTTGCCCTCATCCTGCCATTGCTCTTTCGTCTTCTGGGATGCAGGTGGAAGTCCACCAGCTTCGCTCGTCAAGTTGTTTTCCTCGGTCATATGGTTTTCCTCCTGGGTGCTGCACTGAGCCGTTTCGCAAAGGTACGCACCTGCTCGGTAAATGCTTCGGGCTGTTCCAGATTGCACAGATGACCGGCTTGTTTGACGATCTGAAGCTGACCATCCTGGGCTGCTCTCAACAGAGCAGCCTCCCCTTTCCGGTTCAGCTTGTCGTTTTCCCCATTGAGAATGAGGACCGGGCCTGGAAAGGTGCGCAGGAGGGCATGATAATCATGAGATGCCAGTTCGCGATAGGTCTGGGGCATGCTCTTCCAGGAGAATCCTGCTGTGAGTTGAGGCTCGACCAGGGCATCTGGAAACTTGCTTCGCAGTGCTTTTGCCTGCATGCGGCTGAGTCGGTCTTGCGAAAAGAGCATCGTGACCAGAGAACTGTCCAGACGAGAAAGAAGGCCAATGACACCACGATAATCGATACAGCATCCAGACAACACCAGTCCAACGATCTCCTGGGGATGCTCATGGGCACACGCCATGGCAACATATCCCCCAAGTGAGAGCCCCACAATGAGGGCCCGATTCCTGCTCTGGTGCCTGAGACTTTCGATGACTACCTGGACAGCTACTTCCAGCTGAAATGGTTGTTCACGCAGCGTGCCATGACCAGGCAAATCGACGGCGATTACCCGAAACTCATCTGAGAGGGCTTCCATTTGAGGCACCCACATCTTTCGCGTCCAGGCTGCTCCATGTACCAACACGATAGAAAAGGCCCCACGAGACCCTGCAACGTCATATCCTGGTAGATGCTCAAGAGAGCGTATCATCTCATCCATCTCCTTCCTCGCACTGCTCGCTAGCGCTGCATTGCATTCAGGAAATCCAACACGACGCGGTTGAACTCCTCGGGCTTCTCCATATGGAGATGATGAGCCGTTCCAGGAATTATCACCTTTCTAGCGCCTGCAATGCCCTGCTCCAAAGTGTTGGCGACCTCAAGTGTCTCTGGAGCATCCTGGTTGCCCACCACGATCAGAGTTGGCGTTTTGACTTCGGCGAGCCGGTTGAAGGCGGGGGGTTCGAGCGGAATCATGTGCTGTTGGTGCGCAATGAGGTCTCCATGCCGTTGAATATGCCGGGTAGACATTTCTGTGATACGCGCACGTGCCTGCGCATTCACCTGCTCGGGCGTTCTCCTGGGGCCATCGGTCCAGAAGCGTACCGTTGCTTCGACCGCGCTGGGAATGTCTTTCTGCTGCAGGGACCCATAATACTGACCGATGAAGGCCTGGATGGTCTCGGTCATACGCTGCGGATACCCGGAGAGTCCCGATGAGACCAGGATCAGCGCGTCCACTGTGTCGGGATGCTCCAGCGTGAAATCGAGTGCGACGGCACCTCCACCCGAAAGGCCAAGCAGATAGATCTGCTGGATGTTCAGGTAGTCCAGCAGACTCAGCAGATCCTGGCGCGGAGAGAACGGCGGCTCGGCCTGTTCTTGCGCTGAATCACCCCAGCCCCGCATATCGTAGCGAACCACTTGATACTGCTGGGCAAACACATCAAACTGATCATCCCAGGACCTTCGATCTAGCAGCATGCCATGAATCAAGGTGAGCGGGTGCCCGGTACCGGCAACTTCATAATACAGGTCGGTGTTGTTCACATGAGCAACACCGGTTTGATGTGCATGCTGTGTCATGGCTAATCCTCCTTTTTGCTCTTCCTTAATTGTAGCATTGAAACGGGCTTAGCGTTGTACATTTTGTCGTCCTGCCTGATAGTGCTCAGCTGCTCCTGATTCGGCTCGACCACGCCATCAATATGCCGAGCGCTCGTCGCGAGCATTGAAATCGAGTGCCAGTGGGGTTGCTCTGCATAGGTTTCCTCTGCTCCTCTTTTTCGACCATTCTACAGGAGTGCGCGTACGATTTTTGCACGAAGTGCCCCTACGACTGAACATCGCTTCGCTCGACTACATATTTATGTTTATGCAAAAATCCTGCGCACAGCCAGCAGCAGGTTTCTAGTCTGTATGAAATACTTCCTTCATAGTGGTCCACCACTCGCCAGAACCCCGTGTCTCTAGTGGCACCTGCATCGGCTCGGTCCACGTCCACCACTCGCGGGTCTTGGGATCCGCGGCCATCTTCGCCATATCAGCTGCAAAATCCTCCCCCCCATACTCGAAATAGGCGAACAACTGTGTTCCATGACGAAAAATGGAGTAATTGTGGATGTTGCACGCCTGGATCATCGCCAGCACCTCCTGCCACACTCGGGCATGGAGGCGCTCATAGGCCTCAATCTGGTCCGGCTTGACGCCGATCACTTGACCATACCGCTGCACACCTTTTCCTTTGTGTGATACGTTCGCCTGCCACATTGGTCCGCTAGGAAACATAAATGCTGCTATACTTTCCGGATTCATGGTGATGCTATACCCTGGAGCATCAGGAGGCATATAGCGGCCATCCTTGATGATGACCGGATCCACAAAATGCTCGTGCAAGTGGGGTGTGTACTCGATCATACGATTCTCCAGCGAGCCGCTAATCGCAATGTAGTCGAAGAGTGAGAGATGCTGCACATATTCACCCAGGCCAACGCCTCCCGCGTGTGGACAGACCGGAATGTCGAATTTGGCAGCCATAAGGAGAATCGCCAGAACCTCATTTACCCCGCCAACGCGACAGGCATCGATCTGGCAGATCCCAAGGGCATTGGCCTGAAAAAGTTGCTTGAAGATGATGCGATTCTGCACATGCTCACCTGTAGCAACACGTATCGGCGCGATCGCACGCACAATCGTGGCATGTCCAAGAATATCATCAGGGCTGGTGGGTTCTTCAATCCAGAAAGGGTCAAAAGCTGCCAGGTGCTGTATTGCAGCGATCGCCTCGTTCACCTCCCACACCTGGTTTGCATCGAACATCAAGGTGCTTTCTACCCCAATCTCTTCGCGCATGATACGTGCACGGTGTAGATCATCCTCCAGGTTCAGACCAACCTTCAGTTTGAAGTGCCGCCAGCCGTTAGCCAGTGCTTCGCGGCAAAGCAGTCGCATTTGTTCATCACTATAGCCCGACCAACCTGCACCAGTTGTATAGGAAGGAAAACCATGCCGCACCATCTCGGCCTCGCGTTGCGCTTTGGTAGGAGCCTGGCGGCGCAGTAAGCCAAGCGCTTCATCAGGAGTCAGCGCATCGGTGATATATCGGAAATCGATACAAGAGACAAGCTGCTCCGGCGTCATATCGATGAGCAACTTCCAGAGCGGCTTGCCTTCAACCTTGGCCCATAGATCCCAGACTGCGTTGACCACTGCTGCGGTGGCCAGGTGAATGACTCCTTTCTCTGGTCCTATCCAGCGCAACTGACTGTCGCCTGTAATATACCGCCAGAAGGCTCGCATATCACTTGTGAATGACTCCAGGGTACGTCCGATCACGAGCGGGGCCAGTGCCCGGATGGCTGCGACGCAAACCTCGTTTCCACGTCCGATAGTAAAGGTCATGCCGTGCCCTTCCAGGCCCGTGGGGTGATCGGTTTGCAGAACCACGTAGGCCGCGGAATAATCCGGGTCGTTATTCATAGCATCAGATCCGGCGAGGGTTCGCGACGTCGGGAATCGAATATCGTATGCCTGGACACCAACAATAGTGAGCGCCACAACACTTCTCCTTCTACACCTCTTGACTATTCAGAATTGAGTGAGTATACTATATTCTGAATACAGAATACAATACACAGTCCAGAAAATCAAGAGCTTTGCTTCTGACACTGATGGGAGTAACCAGAGATGACTTCTACCTCGGCAGGAACAAATAACCGCAAGAAGGGTACAGTAGCAGAGGTATTTGACGAAAGCCTGATCGCGGAATTATTTGAGCTGCTCTGGGGACAGGAGCGCGCCACAATACGCACTGTTGTGGATTACGCTTATGAAGAGATCTGGAAGCACGTCATCATGATCGGCGGGAGCGAGGAGCAGCGGCTTTCTGATGTCACTCTGTCTGAACAATTGGGAATGAGCCGCACACCGGTGCGCCAGGCACTGGAGCGGCTCGTTCAAGAAGGACTGGTGCGTTCTGATCCCCGACGCGGTTTTTGGACGAGCACATTCACCGCCCAGGATATTCACGAAATCTACGATCTGCGCGGCGCACTGGAAGTGCTTGCCGTTCGTCTGGCGGCTCCTCGGCTGAGCCGGGGAGACCTCAAGTCGCAACTTGAGGCTTTGTATGCTGTTCGTGCGGAACTGGATGCACACCCCGTACTACGGTTCCTTCAGGTAGACCTACGTTTACACATGCTCATTACACGTGCATCGAACAATGGGCGTCTGATCCACAGCCTTTCTTTGTTGCGCAGCCAACTTTCAATGTTTCAGATGCAAGACACATTCTATCCTGAGCGCATGGCTATAGCCTTAAATGACCATGAGCAGATCCTGCTGGCTCTGCTCGCGGGAAAAGTTGATGAAGCAGCGGATTGCCTGGCCAGGCATATCCTGCATGCGAAGGAAGGCGTTTTGGCAGATATCTTTTTAGAAGGAAAGGAGGACGTTTGATAACCCCCGATTTTGGGACTTTCTAGCAGCGGACGTGCCACTTGGGTGACCTTCAGCCCCTGCTGTAGTCCCCCGATCTATCGTAGGGAATTCCTTAAAGCAGCGTAGCCCCCGATTTACCGTGGGGGTGCCCCTTTGACAGTTGAGAGAACCATTCGGCCGGGAAAATCGGGTTACGAAACGCCCTCAGAAAAGTACAGAGTTTGCGCCTTCGGAATCCAACACCCGGGAGGAGAAAACTATGAAATCGAATTTCTCAAGTCGTTTACGAGCGCTGGGTGCGCTCATCATCATCGCTGCGATCCTGGCGGCATGCGGCAGCACATCAGGCACCTCATCGACGTCAGGAAGTACCCTCTCACAGGGCGCGAACTTCAAGCTCGGTGTTTCGCTTACCTTTAACAACACCGACTTCTGGACCAACTACATCTCGTATGAGCAAAAGTTCGCGTCTCAGTACAATGCCACATTGATAGGACCGCTGGTCGCCAACAATGACGCTGCCAAGCAGATTACGGATATCCACACGCTGATCCAGGAAGGCGCCCAGGCGCTTATCGTTAACCCGGTAGACAGCGCAGCAATCGCACCCGCGCTCGATTACGCAGCCAGCAAGAATATCCCTGTGGTCAGCGTGGACGTCGCGCCAAGCAGCGGCCATGTTTTCATGATCGTGCGCGCCGACAACGTGGCGTATGGCCAGAAATCCTGCAAGTTCATCGCAACGCATGCAACTGCCACAAGCGGCCACATCGCGATCCTGGAGGGGGATCTCGCCTCCGTGAACGGTAAGGACCGGACAGACGGCTGCAACAAGGTCATCCAGTCGAGCTATCCGAACTTCAAGACAGTCGAGTACGCAACGAAATGGGACACGCCGACCGCCGTTAACGACGCCAAGACGGCGCTGAGCACATACCCGGACCTGAGGGGCATCTACGTCGAGTGGAGCGCACCCGAGGACGGCATTCTCGCGGCTGAGCAAGCCGCGGGCAAGTTCACCAAGGTGGGCAGCTCATCGCACATTGTCCTGATCGGTAACGACGGCACGCCGCATGAGCACGCTCTAATCCGCGCTGCCCATCTCGACGCGAGTATTTCGCAGCCGGCCAACTCCTACGCACAGTATGCAATCTTCTACGCGCAGCAGGCGCTCGAGGGGAAGACCTACTCAGCCGGTCAAACTACCAACCACGACAGCACGATTGTCTCCTTACTAGGTAACCTTGAGGACGCGCTGCCTGCTCCCGTCGTGGACAGCACGAACGTCAACGACCCGAACCTTTGGGGCAACGCGAAGTCGGGATCGTAACGGAACCTGTGAATGGAGGGATCTTGATGGAACCTGTGAACGGAGAGCCGGACTACGGCCGACTCTCCGTTGGAGTAGCGCAGGGCGTCTGGAAAGCCTTTGGCGAAACCCAGGCGCTTCGCGATGTATCACTCGAGGTCGAGGCTGGTGAATGCCACGGTCTGGTTGGGCGCAACGGCGCTGGAAAATCCACCCTGGTGGCGATCCTCACGGGCCTGATCCGGCCTGATCGTGGCGTTGTCAGGCTCGGGGCTGAGTCTGTAACGACCCTGGCGGATCGCGCCACCTGGCAGCGCATGGTTGCGTGTGTCTACCAGAAGTCGATGGTGGTCCCTAGCCTTACAGTCGCCGAGAACGTCTTCCTCAATCGCCCGACAGGGGATGACCACGGTATCGTTAACTGGCGTACCGTGCGATCGCGCGCGCGCCAGGTCATGCTCGACTGGGGCTTCGATCTGGATGTCAACCGCCTCGCACAGGACCTCACGGTTGAGCAGCGCCAGGTGGTCGAGATTGCCCGCGCCCTTTCAGTCGGTGCGCGCTTCCTGATCCTCGACGAGCCCACAGCATCGCTGGAGAAGGCCGCCATCGAGCGCTTGTTTGAAAGTATCCGCCGGCTCAAAGGGAGTGGAGTAGGTATACTCTACATCTCCCATCATCTTGAGGAGATCTATGATGTATGCGACCGGGTCACCGTGCTTCGCGACGGTAAGCGAGTGCTCAGCGCACCGGTCGGCGATATTAAACAAGAACGCCTGGTCGAGGCCATGGTCGGTGCCACCCCGCAGCAGACAACGGAGATCGTCCCCCCGATGCGAGTCACCTCGTCGACTCGGCCACTACTCGAAATTTCACACCTGCATATCCCGGCCACGTTGGGACCTGTGCAGGACGTGAGCTTTTCGGTAAGTCCGGGTGAGTGTGTCGGCCTGGTCGGGCTACAGGGTTCCGGCACCGCGACCGTTGCGGACGCCGTGGTCGGCCTGGTGAAGCCGATATCAGGCGATATCATGCTAGGCGGCAAACCAATCCGTGCGGGCAAGGTGCACGCAACTCTCCAAAAAGGCGTTGCGTATGTACCACAAGACCGCTACGCGCGGGGCTTCGTTCCTTACCTCGGGGTGGGAGAGAACCTGACTTTATGCATCTTTGACCGTCTATCGAGCTTGGGGATTGTTTCGCGCTCCGGCCGCGACCGAGTTGCGGCCAACCTGGTAGAACAACTGGGTATCGTTACCAGCAGCCTCGACCAGCAGGTCGGGCAACTGAGTGGAGGGAACCAGCAGAAGGTCGTTGTCGGGCGAGCGCTGGCCAGGCATCCTGCGGTGCTGGTCGCGGTGTCGCCGACTGTCGGCGTCGACGTGGCCGCCAAGGAGTCTCTCCTCAACGTGGTCGCCGCAGCGCGCGATGGCGGCACGGCAGTGCTGCTGGTCTCCGACGACCTCGAGGACCTGCGCATCTGCACGCGACTGCTAGTCATGGTCAAGGGTAAACTGGTAAAGGAGTATCATCAGCCACCCTGGGACCAGCATGAGTTGATCGCTGTGGTCGAGGGCCTCGAGCCGACCTCCGCGCGAGGGGAATTGGAATGAGTAAAGGGGAATCGTGATGAGTAATTCAGCAGTAAAGCGCCCTGTTGAGCAGCCGGAGCAAACGATTACCGGGACGCTGCAGCGCCATGGCCGGTATGTAATAGCCAATTGGATCCGGGAACTCGCATTGCTTCCAGTGATCGTCCTCCTCGTGATCATCGGCGCCTTTGTGAATCCAGCCTTCCTAACCGCGGATAACTTCATCAACGTCGCGCAAGAATCTGCTGCGTTAGGCGCTGTCGTGGTAGCCGAATCTCTCATCCTACTGACCGGCAAGTTTGATCTATCTCTTCAAGCGACGTACGGACTGGCACCGATGGTGGGGGCCTGGCTGATTGTCTCGAAGGACGCCCAGGGCCTGGGCACCAATTGGAACCCATTTCTCGGGATCGCGATCGTCCTACTGGTTGGACTTGCCATCGGAACCTTTAACGGATTCATGGTGGTGAAGTTGGGCTTCAACGCCTTCATCTTCACGCTGGCCATGTTGATCCTCCTGACCGGTATTCAGGTCGGAATCGTGAGTGGGCGCACCATCTACCACCTGCCCGACGAGTTTATCTATCTGGGCTCGCAGTACATCCTTGGCATACCCGTCTCTGTTTGGGTTACCGGTGCGCTATTCTTACTCTCGGCGCTCTTCCTGAGGTATCACCGGGTCGGACGCGCCATCTACGCCATCGGCGGTAACACGGAAGCTGCACGGGCAGCGGGCATCCACGTGGATCGGATCCGCATCGGCGTTTTCATCGTCGCTAGCCTCCTGGCCGCGCTCGCTGGCTTGATGACGGCGGGGCAGGTGGTGGCAGTCACCGCCAGCCAGGGTAGCAACCTCATCTTCTCAGTCTTCGCGGCTGCCGTCATTGGGGGGATTTCCCTCGACGGGGGACGTGGTCGCATGGTTGGCGCCCTCACTGGTGTCATCTTGCTGGCGCTGGTCCAAAACATCCTGATCCTTTCACAAATCCAGACGTTCTGGATCGACGCCGCCAATGGGCTTGTAATCCTGATCGCCCTGGCTTTAGCCCGGTTGATCGGCACCGAACGTGCTTAGGATACGACTCAAGTGCGCATCTTACTTAGCAGCCTGATTGCCAGAAGTGCGATCCAGCTCCAGCCGGCGAAAATCGCAATGCATTGAAACAGCCCGGGTTCATCTCTCATTCTTCGATACCTCATTGTGATCTTACAGCCCCATATTTTGATCACTTTGTGACATTAAGATGCTTTAATAAAACTATAAGAAAAACCTTCAGACGAAACACCCAATAGAGGGATCCCAGATCGCGTAGGGGCGGGAGCGGTGTAGATGCTGGGTGGGGACGCTTGCGTCGCCCTTGGTGGAGATCGAATCCCGCTTTGAGCTGGAACCCAACGGAGGAAAAAAATGGCAGTCACAAATAACATAGAACATATAAGTGGACAACAAGCAACAATCCCGCTGCAGCGCCAATGGCCTCAGTTAGGGAGAGAGCTTTATTCCCTCGAACGCGCTCTTGCTGCTAAATTAGTAGCATATGGACATTCTCTCAGTGAACAGCAAAAAATTGATAGGGTGGAAAGAGTCAAGAATCGAGTATTTGCTCCGCTTTATAATAATGACGAAAAATATACACCTGAAGAACGCTACCGCGCATTTTTATTAGTAAAGCATGGGAAGGCAGGAGAAATTGTCGGTAATCCCTACGTCATAGACGCACATGGCAAAAAACAAGAACTTCCTTATACAGGATTGGAGGGATACTATGCAGGCTCAGTAAAAATGCCCGCATATCCTGGCATAATACCAGAAGAAGTGTTACAGGAAGAGGCACACATAGGTGTAGAATTGCTGAGAACCATCAAAAAACACGCCATCGAACGATATACCTGGGCAAGCTTTGCAAAAATGAAAAAAGGGCTTGAGAGCGGGGAACCAGACGTTGAGGATTTAAAAAATATTGAAATATTATGGGCAGAGGTAGTGAGGCGATTGCACGTACGCGTCTACGACAATCATGAATTCGAAATGACCCTCTCTGAACAAATCGAGCAGCTAGAGAAGCTGATAGCCACAACAACTGCACACACTCAAGAGGAAAAAGCGTATAAAGCTGTTTTACAAGCAGAATACGAGAGATTAAAGGCCGATAGAAGTGCCATGAGTGAAGAGGAAAAGGAGTATGAGAGGAAGGAAAGAAAGGCCAGGGAAAGAATCCGTAGAGAGAGGTTACAAGCATATAATCACTTCCGTGAATCCACATATGCCATGTTAAAAGAGGCAGGAAATAGTGAATATGGCATTCAAGTCAACGATTCACAATGGACAGATGCAACAATCATTGAAACTATTCGCCTGCCAAAAACACAAGATAAAAATGATTACACCTCTATTCGAATAACACTAACACCAGAACAGTTAGAAGGGTATCTGTTTCTAGCCGAGTTAGGAGATATAGGTGGAAATCCTCTCGCTCGAAGTATTCTAAACGCTGAATAATACCAAATTGGTATCTATCTGTGATATTTTAGTCGCACATTTTGATGACTTTGTGATATCCATATGTTTCAATAGCGTTGTGGACAATTGTTAATAGAGAGTTGGTTACGAGGCATACCTGCTTTTCGTTCAGCCTTAACCACTTTCTTGTTTTGAAAGCGGCAGTGAATCACTCACAGGGAGGTGTTAGCTATGCGTAAGATGTTCTATAGCAAATCCCATACTGGCACGGTTGGGCATGCCTCCGGATCATTCTCTCTTCTTGAGACTATGCACATTAAGAGCGAGGAAATGGACGGGAAAGCCGAGAGTGAGAGTGGTATCTGGATATGGAAAGTCCACGAGGTCGCTCTGCACGAGGCCAGCCAGGGGGAAGGACCACTGAAGTTTGATAGGAGAGAGTTTCTGCTCAAGCAGCTTTCGGATGAAGTCACTCGTAAGGTACAGGAGAAGTTACTCGCAGCTCGTAGTACGTAGTACCTGTAATACATAGTCTATTATACAGATTCCTGCGAATGAATAATGCGTACTTGACATAACGCAAGTATGCATTATTTAATCTAGCCGGGCTAGTTAATAATTCTTACGTCCCTTAGTAATAAACCTCCATAGGTAGATTATTATCTTCTGTGTTGGCAATGCTATGATCATTGCGAATATGTAACCCAAAATTGCCACCTCTATTCCCCACTGGCGTGAATTTGTGACAATCAAAGCTAATGCGCCCAAAAACAAAGCTAGTGATGGGGCTGGTAACGCTGCAACTGTCAATAGACGAACCCAGATCGTTTCGGTTTGTTGAGTTATTGTAAAGATCAACATATAAGTTACTGAAATAAAGAACGATAAGATGGCCAGGAAGAACAGATCTCTAAACGACATTTTTGCATCCCCTTTCTGAAAAGAGGTGTTAAGAACCGCAGAGGTGAGAAAAAGATAGCTGACTTGTAAATGCGGGAAGCAAACAGTTCAGTCTCTCAAAGAAATGGCATCGTTAAGTACCAATAAATGCTAAAACTAATACATAAATCGCAATGGCTTCAGCAAAAGCCATCCCCACCAACATTGCCGGCAAAATTTTGTCTGATGCCCCTGGATTTCGACCCATAGCATCCATTGCTTTTGCTCCAATAAGCCCAATGGCTAATGCGGGAAGCGCACCCCCTAAAGCCATCAATAACCCTCCTGAAAAAGTAAGGTGCATGCTGTAATTACCCCCTTTGATCTGTGATTGAGGCTTATCTCATCTAATCAGCCGAAATAATGCTCTGTTATGGATTATAAGCGTTAGAATCACACTCTGGTCACAATTTGTTGCGTCATACCCACAAAACGATCACAACCTTCATACAGCAATAATACAGGCTGTTGCTTATGAAGTCTAGTAGATTTTTGAGTCAAGCCATGGTATAACTTAGCATCTGATTATTTGCTTTAATCAATAACATGAAAGTTAGAAGAGTATGTCAATCAGAGAAATCAAAAAGCACATCCGTGCAACCAAAGAAATTGTCAGGATCACCAACGTCATGTACCTTCTAGCAGCCAGCAGGCTTTCGAAAGTAAGGGTACGCAGCGAACATGGACGCCGGTACTTCAAGGAGATCCTGCGTCTTTTGACCATTGCTAATACTCATGCGAAAATGAAAGACTCCAGTTTGCTAATAGAGCGTCCTATCCGAAATATATTATATATCGTCATTACCCCCAACCAGGGATTTTGCGGGGGACTCCCAAGCAATATAAACCGCCTGGCGGTAATCTCTGCGGAAGAGCAGCAAAATCACATTGCAAAGGAAACAAGCGGAGAAGCACCAACCATTGGGTATCTTACGGTAGGGAAGAAAGGACGTGACTATTTTACCAGAACCCACCGCAATCTTGTGAACTCTTTCACAAACACTGAACCTACATGGGCATTAGCCATGGAGATCACCCAGATAATCGTGGAACCGTTCCAAAAAGAAGAATTTGATGCTGTTTTCATAGTTTATGCTCAGTCTGATCTGACGATGCCGAAGCTGATTGTTGAGCAGCTATTGCCGATAAATCTTTCATTGGTAGCAGAGCAAGAACCTCTTGAAACAGCAACAGATGTAGATAGATACTCCGAAGAATACATCCTCTATTTCTTTGCACCCACAGTGGAACTCATCTTCCCCGATCTAATCCTCCGGTATCTAGTTTGCCAGATCTATACAGCACTACTAGAAGGGGCAAAAAGTGAGAACACTGCTCGTATGATAGCGATGAAACAAGCTACCGAAAGAGCAAAGGAGACTCTTAATCATCTTACTGTTGCTTATAACGTTGCACGCCAGGCTCAGATTACAGCAGATCTTCTAGAAATTGTTTCTGCATCCGAAGCGTTGCAAGAGGAATTTTTCCCCTGATTTGACTATGGAGCCGAGCTTTGCTCACCAGATGATTTTCTTGGGACCCGCTTTTCCTTGCTGGTCCTCGATTCCCCAACTCCAGGTTACCTTCGGGGTAATCACGAGATAGGTGCCTGGGCCAAAATGGGCCTGGCTTTCAGCTACCT
>JBKPBA010000447.1:0-5234 GCA_046726675.1 Chloroflexota bacterium | reverse complement strand
GACCAATACTCATTGGTCAAGGTCAGGATCTTGCTCCCGTCACGCTCTCATTCCAGGATGTAAATGGTGATGGGTCACTTGATATGGTAGTCAACGTGCAAGACGCACACTTTGTGTATATAAATGATAAAGGCACTTTTCGACCCGCAAAGTCTGGCTAAAAAGGCATTTAATCACTTGTTTATCTGAATAGCGTTGTGCCATTATCACTAGATAGTTCTGTATTTGTACCTTCGTGGTGTAAATTTTCTCCAGCCACCCCGGCAAATTGCCGTTGTTCCTCCGCTGGTTGTGCACTAATGGTTGGTATGGGTCTTGATGACGTAGGTAAAACTTCCCATTCAACTTTTTTGTTTACAAATTCACGTAATGCCAGTGCTGTAAAAATAATTAACCAGCTTAACAGCAATCCAAGAAGTGTCCAGGCCAGGATCATCTGTGCGGGTGAGAAACTAGTGGTAGTAACATTCATGGACACATCCCCGTTTATAAAAACTCTTCAAGAATAAGAAATCAATGGTTTGTCATTACTATACTTAAACGAAGTGCTAAGAGGTTATTAACTCTAACAACGTATCAGCTTGCGCTTTTGACCGATACCTGCCAAAATACTGGAAGAGGTAGTATATTTTGATTGACCCGAGGCAAAATCGAATGGACCGAGTGAACTGGCAGAGAGTGCGAGATATTCTCATCGTTGTCATATGCATTGGCATTCTAGGGTGGGCCGCATTTTCAATCATGGGCATATTTGTTCATGCCATTGTTTTGCTTTTACTTGCTATGGCAGTGGCGTTTTTAGTCACTCCGCTGGTCAATCTCTTGGATAGATACATTCCTCGCCTGCTTGCAACTCTGATAATATATGTTTTCGTATTGTCTGGATTGATTGCTCTTTGTTATGCGCTTGTCTTCTCACTGATTCAGCAAGTAGATTACTTCTCTACTCATTTGCCCGAGTATGTTCTGAATCTGCCAACTACATATACTGCAACTCTGGATTGGTTGGTAAAACAAGGTATTCCCATCTCCTCCATTAACAAAGCCATCAGCACGATTGATGACCAGGCAAATGCTCTTGCTCTCTCATTAGCAGCCAATCTTGTCTCTATTGTACAGATAGTGGCTGATGTGATTGTTAACATCCTACTTGTGGTTGTGCTGAGTTTCTATCTTACGCTTGATGGCAAGCGTATTCGCAATGCTCTGGTTAATATTGCTCCAAAACGAACAATGCCCCATGTAATGTTATTCGAAGATGCGTTAAACCGTGTTGTTGGTAACTATATTCGTGGGCAATTAACCCTGGCCACAATTATTGGTGTGTTAGCTGGAGTAGGATGTTATTTTCTAGGATTAAGCAACTTTGCGCTAATTATCGGCGCCCTGGCCTTTATCTTTGAGACAATCCCGATGGTAGGGCCTACGCTTGCCTCCATTCCAGCTATCGTGATTTCGTTACTTTTACCAGATCCTTTTCCTCGCACCTATGCGGTTCTCGTTTACTTTATCATTATTCAATTGATAGAAGGTAATATCCTGGGTCCTCGAATTGTAGGACACGCGGTTGGCTTGCACCCCGTTGCCTCTATCCTTGCTCTCATTGTTGGTGTGCAACTCTTTGGCCCTTTCGGTGCATTGCTAGCGACACCAATTCTTGCTGCCGTTTGGGTTGTTGTCACGAGCTTCTACAGGTCTTTTCGTGGAGAAAGTGCAGATGAGATTCTTGCTAAAAAACGTACTTCCTGGATTCGACGCCGTTCACAGCAGAATCATAATGAAAGTTTCGGAGCCACCGGTTCTGAAGAGTTGAAAATGGATATAGTACCTCCGCACTTCACCACTCCCCCTACCGTTGGTGTGTTAAACGAGCAAAAAAAAGGACACTCAGTAACAGGCAAGATTGAACATATTGACCTGTTACGTCCTGTTCCCTGGCAAGAGGAGAAAGCTAGCTCTACCTCGGAACGACTTTCCGGGTTCGAGCGTGAGGAATTGGATCGATAGAAAAAATCTGCCAGCTTCACCTGTCTTAATCAAGTGTTCCAAAAGTTTTGCTTAACTCTTCTTCGCCCTCGCGGTTGACCAATGCAAACACGTCATCATGTGCATTAATCTGTGTTTCACCGGTAGGCAAGATATATTGTTTATCTCGTATGATTAATACCAGGTTGCAACTCTTCGGTAAGTTAATGTCGCGCAGTATTTTACCCACAATTGGTGATTTCTCTGGGACGCGCAACTCTACGATCTCTAATCCGGCATTTTTTAACGTCATTAGCGGTACGAAACGTGAGCTAGGAAGGTCGGACTCAATCAGGGAGAGAATTGATCTTGTAGGGCTAACGGTTAAGTCAATACCAAGCTTTAGAAAGATTTCTTCGTGTTTAGGATTATTGATGCGAGCAATCGTGCGTCCGACTTTGTAACGCTTTTTCGCCATTTGGCAGATTACCAGGTTATCTTCGTCATCTCCCGTAACAGCAATGACAACATCGGCGCGGCTCGCTCCAACCTCTGCCATTGTTCTGGCCTCACACGCGTCACCGCGCACGACGGCAGGACCTAACTCGTCATTAAGAGCCTGGTAGCGTGCAGAGCCTTTCTCAAGCAAAAGAACTTCATGTCCCTGAGTTAACAAGCTCTTAGTGAGGTAGTAGCCAACTTCGCCACCACCTCCAATAATAATATACATACGCTTCCCTCTCTCTTTTTTTCTTGTTTAGTCGTTCCTCCCGAACATCGGTCTGGAAGGCATGCCATGACCTGCTCCTACATTCTGTGCAAGCTATATTTGTGCAACTAACGCATCAAAGAACAATTGAGCTCCTACTTTTGTCGGAGATATCGTCTCCAGGCCAAGTTCATGGTATGTTTCCTCTCGAATAGGGTCGTAGATACGGCACATTACCTTCTTTACTTTGAAGATTTCTTTTGCGATTTGACTTGACATGATATTGCGATTATCGCCATTGGTGACCGCTACAAACGCATCGGCTTCTTTGATCCCGGCTCTTATCAATACTTCTTCGTCAACTCCATTGCCTGGAATAGTTTCACCGCTAAAATCAGGACTCAAGCGCTGGAATGCGTCGCTGCTGTAGTCGATGATAGATACTGCATGCCCTGCACGATCTAACATGGTTGCCAATGTCGAACCAACACGGCCACATCCGAGGATCACAATTTTCACGGATCGCCTCCTGTAAATCATTGAGGAGATAGCTCCTACGTTCTATTAAGTAGTATTGTATCATAGTTGCAAAAAACATCACCAAATATTGCATTGAAGGTATGCGCGACCCTGTCCGTTGCCCTAAAAATAGGAGTTACTTCCATGTCGCACCGCTATTTACTTCGTTCGATCCCTTTTGAGCAACAACATCGATGGGATGCATTTATTGCGGCTAGTCCCTCCGGCCACCTGATACAGAGCTGGGGTTGGGGAGAACTGAAAGCAAGTGCAGGCTGGCATCCACTTCGTCTCGCGCTTTGGGATACGCAACGAGAGCAAATAGTAGCAGCCGCACAGGTTCTCCGTCGTACTCCAGCTCATCTTCCACTGGCGTTTGGACATCTTGCCTATATTCCGAAAGGACCAGTATTCGATTGGTCAAATCATGACGATCCGTACCTTGTTCAGACATTTTTCTCTCAGTTACACTTGAATTTACACAAACAAGGCACGATTGCTCTCCAGGTGGAGTTTGCGTATGAGGTTGATAGTCAGAAGAGCAATATGCTTATCAGTAATCTGGGTGCGATGCATTTTCAGCAGGTACAGGCTATACAGCCAGGACGCACGATTTTGCTTGATCTCACACCCGAGGAAGATACTTTGCTTGCAAACATGAAAGAGAAATGGCGTTATAATATTCGTCTCGCTGGCCGTAAAGGCGTGCAGATACGTCAAGCTGAGACGGTTGAAGATGTCCAGAACTGGTATAGACTGTTACAAACAACCAGTACCCGTGACCGATTTGGAATCCATACGCTGGAGTATTATCTACGGGCATGGCAAATCTTTACCCCGCGAAAACAGGCACAATTATTTCTAGCACAATACAATGAGCAGCTCTTAGCAGGCATCTTTGTAGGATTGATGGCTAAACAGGCAATCTATCTCTATGGCGCTTCAAGTAATGAACAGCGCCAACTCATGCCTAACTATCTATTACAGTGGGAGGCTATTCGTTGGGCTAAACAAGCAGGTGCAACAACTTATGACTTCTGGGGTATTCCTGAATCAGATGAACAGAGCGAGGCAATGGCAGGCGTTTACCGCTTTAAAAGTGGATGGGGCGGTAGAATTGTGCGCTTCCTTGGTAACTATGAGTGTGTTTATCATCCCCTGACCATGCGTCTTGTGAGAAAAGTGTTATCGCGCCATCAACCCTCGATCTAACTTATAACCTCTTCGCTACCACCGTTCTTACATAGAGCAAGCCGCAGAACTGTTCCTCCTGAATCTCCTGTTGCAATTCCCAAAAAATATCCTCAAACTCGGTTACTGTCGTTACCCCCGCCTCCAACAAGAATGTGCGAATCTGCTCACCAGAAATACTCATCTGTGTCACAAGTGCATCGTTTCCTTTCGATCTCGCCGAAATGTCGATGGCGTAAGCCTTACTTTGTGTAATTTGGCATCCGGCATCGCTGAGCAAGCTACCCATACGCGCAGTTAATCCCACCGAGTTACCATGAGAAAACGTATGGCCCCTCGCCCGCAATCCTTGCAGCACTAACGAACAAAGATGCTGGCAAGCTAGACTCGTTGTGATAGGCAATTCTGCCTCGGTCCAAACAAGTAACCCTCTAGGACGGCAGATTCGTGTGAGCGCTTGCATGAGTGGAGGAAACTGTTGCAATGTGATATCTCCTGCGAGAAAGTGCAGATGAATCAAATCAAAAGAAGCAGGTGAGAAAACATTATCTTCAAAATGGTGAATATCTTGCACAAAAACTGTGACATTACTCAACCCACTTACGAATGATTGCGCCTCCTCGACAACGGATTCATCCATATCAATTCCAGTAATATGCAATGATGGATACCTTATTGCCATCTCATATACACACCAACCCATACCCTTTCCTAAATCTAACACCCGACTGCCATTTGAAGGTACAAGTAAAGGAGGCAGCATACCACCCATCAATTCGCTCAGTTGCCTGTACTGTTGCAGCATAACCTGTGCCTCAATATCTGCATCTAAATTTGCATTAAGTAAGTC
>JBKPBA010000446.1:0-7438 GCA_046726675.1 Chloroflexota bacterium | reverse complement strand
GAGCTTCACCGGGCATTCCTCACACAAAATATCTCTCTAGCAGAGAAGGTCAATTATGACACTCTCTTAAAGATTTATGGACAAATGCAGTATCACCTCGGTTGGGTCGATCAGCAACTTCGCCCTGCCGATGGTCATCCGGGCAAACTACTACGTCCCAAACTTCTTCTACTGAGCTATGAACTGGCTTGGGCACAGGGACAAGCTCCTTCAACAAATCTCCTTGCACTCTCTCTGCGACCAGCTCTACCTGCAGCTGCCGCAGTAGAATTGGCGCATAATTTTACGCTGCTGCATGACGATATTCAAGATGGAGACGTCGAGCGCCGACATCGCCCTACTATCTGGTCCGTGTGGGGAATACCTGAGGCGATTCTTGTTGGAGATGCTCTGCTTGCGCTGACTCGCCTCCATCTCTGGAAGGTGCTAGATGAAGGGGTAGAGCCTGCAACTGCACTGAACCTGGCTAAACTGTTCGATATGGCTTTACTCAAGCTGACCGAAGGCCAGTATCTTGACATGTCCTTCGAACAGCAGCAACAGGTTTCTCTCTCAAGCTATGAGGAGATGATTAGCCGCAAGACGGGCATCTTGATGCGTTGTGCAACAGAGATGGGGGCTACACTTGGTACCTTTAACCAGGTGATTATCGAGGGCTTGGCTCGCTTTGGTCACGCTTTGGGGCTCGCATTTCAGGTACGAGATGATATTCTGGGAGTCTGGGCGACCGAAGCGGAATTAGGAAAGCTACCAGCTGGTGATATCTACCGTCGTAAGAAAAGCTTGCCTATCCTCCATGCCTTCCACCACGCACAACCCGATGATCATCAGGCAATGGCGAAGATATATAACCAGGATGCGCCGATTACACAGGAACAGGCCCAAGAGGTTTTGGCTATCTTTGTCCGGACACAGACCCGGGAGTACTGCGATCAGTTTCTAGCACAGCAGTGTCAACAAGCACGTTTGGCCCTTGCTCAGGTAGCTACTTCAAGCAACACACTTGCCACTCGCGCCAGGACTGACCTGGAAGCAATTATCGATTTTGTACAGAAAGGGTGACTCTTTACTCTCAGCTCAACGCTAAGTCCCTGCGGTTGAGGCTTGCACCATCAAAGAACGATCTCAAACATGTGGAAAGTCCAGAGAACTGGATGATAAAATAATCGAGAGTGTACAAGAATCGGCCTTTCAAACCGCAAAAGAAACACTTATGGAACTCGACCTTCTAACTAAATACCCATATTCAGAGCAACTTGTAACTCACTCAAGGTTTGATTACATCTATATCTCTCCTCATCTAGATGATGTGGCACTTTCATGTAGCGGTACTATTTGTCGTCAGCAAGCTCAAGGACTCAACATCCTGGTTGTTACAATATTTGCAGGCGAACCTCAACCACCTTTCTCCCCTTTCGTACAGTCGGTTCATCACTCATGGCACACAACGGAGGAGAGACCTTATCAAGTACGCAAGGAAGAAGAGAGGAAAGCTATGGCGCTGCTGGGAGCAGATTACACCTGGCTGGATTGGTTTGAAATACTCTATCGCGACCCTGAGTTATCGGATGCGAATGATCTCTTCTGGGAGCCTGGCACATCAGTAATACCCCCTCGTGATGCTGCTCTCTTCACAACGCTGTGTGCCTGGTTTGACAACGCATCGCTGGTATATCCAGGCGTGCAGCTTGTTGCACCGCTCGGTCTTGGCATGCATCGCGACCACCAGCTTGTGTTCCAGGCGGCCTTCAATACACTTGATCGTGATCGCGTCCTCTTATTCGAGGATTTTCCGTATGCTACCTATTACTCTAATGATGAGCTTATCAGCTATATAAAGCCATATAACATGAGTTTCATCGAAGTAGATATTTCCGAGTGCCTTGAGCAGAGGATTGCTGCTTCCGAGGCGTATCAATCGCAGATCCCAACACTCTTTTATATGACTTCCAGCTTTCGAGAATTGATTTGTGCGTACACGCTGGAAGCAGGCAAACAACAGCGTCCAATCGAACGTTATTGGAGGATGCCCCGGTAATTTTCCCAAAGGGCTTGCTAGCGCGATCAGTGCATTATCACCTACCGCACATAATAGCGGCCTTTCCACATAGCACCCTTTTTGCGATAATACCACCAGATCGAGTTTAGTAGGAACAGGCATTCAAGCATCATGGAGATTGGATACAGCAGACTGAGCAACATCAACAGGACGCGCTGAGTACGTGAGCAGACAAGGGTCAGCAATATCCACATCAATACGGCAAGTATGTAGCTACCGAGCGAGAATAGCAAGGCGAGTGGAGCAAAAGGGACAAATAGCGATGCCAGTGCAAGCAGAGGCGGCACCACAAAAAGCGCCAGGTCAAGAATGATAATTACCGATGCAGCCAGGAGTGAATAGTTGTAAAAGGCGAAGAAAGTTCTTGAGAACCCGGTCCATAGTTCAGCGAAGGAATCGTACATGTAGCAGCTTACCAGGCCCTGCCCATCTACATAGGCCATACGATACCCGGCTGCTTTGACCTTACGAGCTAGCGAATTGTCTTCCAGGATAGCAGTCTTTACCGCTTTGTGGCCGCCTATTGCCTCATAGACTGAGCGCTGAAAGCAGAGCAACGGCCCGTTGGCAACAGCTAGAATTGGCTCTGGTCTGTGCTTCACAAGCACCAGAGGCAAGAGTGTGAAGACCTTAAAATAGAGCAATGGAATAGCAAGGCGCTCTCCTATCCCACGGAGGATATAGCGGGGATGGGCTGTGAGGAATTGGACGTCAAGATCATGCAGCCCTTGAATAACTGTACTAACTGTCTGTGGCGCATGAACCGAGTCGGCATCGGTAAAGAGCAAATAATCGCCTTGAGCGTACTGTGTCAACTGATAGCAGGCGAAGTTTTTTCCCATCCAGCCATCTGGTAAGGTTTCACCAGGCAGTAAATACAAACGATTCTTCTGTTCAGGCGGCAGTTCGTCAATCACTTGCTGTACAATAGTCGGCGTTTCATCTGTACTCATGTCATCAAGAACCAGCACTTCCAGTTTTTCATATCTTTGTCCTATCAGCGAACGCACACACTCCTCTATGTGATCTGCCTCATTTCGTGCCGGTACGAGAATGGAAACCATTGGGCAAGTGCCGAGTTTTCTTTGCAAGTCTTCCTCTGTTACAGACTTGAGTTGATCAAAGACAAGGAGGTTCAGAAGGAGGTTGATGAATAGTACAAATAAAGAGCCGAATAGAATGCCTGAGATTGTGTTAAGATACATAGTACCTACCTAAGATATATTTACGGCCGTCCTGAGGTGTTCTGGTCAATGATCTGGAGCACCTCGCTACGGCTGAGCTTATCATCGCCACGAGCTAAGGAGTCCAGAGTAGCATAGGCCAGAGCGAGCGGAATGGTGCAAAAGTCCAACACGGGACCAGGAGGAAGGGCATTGGTGTAGGCATCAGCCAGGGCTAGATTGCGACGTGCGTAGGCATGCATGTCCTCGGCTCGCCAACCGGGTGGAAAGAACTCCACACCGCGCGCCACATCTTCTGCGTGGTTACGTAGGATATTGACTGCTTGCAGTCCACGCCCGAATCCTATGGCGTGGATGCGGTTCGTTTGTGTTCCATTGTACCAGGCCCAAAGGTCCGACAGTAACAGGCCAACCGAGCCAGCTACCCCAAACGTGTAGCGATCCAGATCCGCCTCTGTCCGGATCATCCAGCCATTATCTGCCCACTGTGCCATACGATCTGCCATGGTCGCCGTTGCCTCCCACACACGTGGAGCGATAGATGGGGGTGCGAGCAATGCCCAGTCGCCTACTCGAAGCGTCACCTCCGGAAGTTCCTGCTGGCAGCGTCCCAATGCTGTTCTGAAGTCGCCAGCGGCAAAGGTCGTTTGCAGCGTGTGGCTGATGGAGTGCAACAGCATGGCCTTCGTGCGATTATCCAGCCCGGGATGATCTTCCACTTCATCGATGGCACGCAGACATAAGTAGCCCGACATGACCGCATCCTGCAATCCGGCTGGTAAACGGCTTATGGGGATAAAGAACGTTCGGCTGGTTTCTTTCAGCACGTCTAGTGCATCTTTACCAATGCTCACTGTGTCAGTTCCTCCTTTCACTAAACAATCTTTACTCAGCAAATATGCTGCCTGGCCCGGTGCCAAGCCCTACTTTCAGCACATGCGCTGCTCGCAGTGCATACCGGGGGGCCACACGGCTGAGCCAGAACAACTCCTGCCAGAGTTGCGGCTGCAGCAATGCCCTTGTGGGCCGCAGCCAATCTGGGGAGATGCTCTGTTCTGGACTATCCAGTACGACCCGGATCGTCGCCGCGCGCAGGTTTCGTCCTACGAGAAGGCCCGTCTCCATGTCAGCAGCCACGAAGCCCCGTTGGGACCAATCGTGACGATTGCCCCCGATAATAAGGGATTGGGCAGTCAGCAGCGGCCTGGTATCCGGTCGAAAGTGTAAGGTGCGTGCGGCTGTCACCAGCGCCTGTACCAGTGTGGGATCGCAATACATGATCCTCCCATCAGCAAGACCGATCCGGTCAGGTATCAGAACGGTTCCCGGAGGCAGGCCAGGTGCGAGCGCTCCTGCTAGACCACACACTACCACGATGGAGCCCTGGCGTACACCTTTCCAGCGTGCTAATCGCACGCCCGCCCAGCTAGCACGGGCATGGGGGAGTGTACGCCGCACTGCCCAGTACTCAAGGAAGGTTGGTGCCAGAATCTCCACGCTACTCATCACCAGGCAACGATGAGGCGCACTGGCTACCATTCATGTGATGATGTCCCAAGAGGTTCCTCCATTCTTGTTACGTGGCATACCCATTGTCGCGGTACCACTGAACCACACGTTCCAGGGCCGCGGTTACGGATGTTGCTTCATAGCCAAGCTCAGATAGAGCCTTGGCAGAGCTGTCGTACATATGATGGCGAGCCTTCCGAACGCCTTCGAGTGGGATCAGTGGCGCGGCCATGCCGCCTGTCCCGTTGCGAAAGAGCTGGCAGCGAAGCTCGTCAGCCAAGCCGAGGGTAAGTGCCAATCGAAAGGGAATGCGGACGGTCGGAGCAGTGCGACCACAGATCTGAGCTAGACGTTCCCACAGCTGGGACAGACTCATATTCTCACCGCCCACCAGATAGCGCTCTCGGGGACGTCCGTATTGAAGCGCTAGTACGTGCGCCCTGGCTACATCCTCCACTGCTACTACATTTAGTCCGCCGCCTAACGTGGCAAAGATCCGCCCGCGCATAAAGTCCACTACCATCTTTCCTGTGGGAGTCGGCTTCCAGTCTCCTGGTCCAATGGGCGCGGTCGGCAAAACGAGAACGACCGGTACTTGTGCCGCCAGCGCTACCCGCGCTTGCTGCAGCTTTGATCGGTGGTATGCTGAGGAACCATCCTCTACATCCCAGTCATCCTCAGTCGCTGGATGCCCCCCATAACTCGGCCCCACGGTTGATGAGCTCGAGGTGACGACGACACGCTCAATGCCTGCCAGATATGCCGCCTCCAGCACCCCAGCACAGCCATGCACGTTGGTGGCAAACATCTTCTCACGCATGCCCGGGGAGAAGGAGTAAAGGGCAGCTGCGTGTACGAGATAGCGGCAACCAACTATGTGTTGGACCAGATCACCTGAGCGGAGGACATCACCCGATACAGCCGTACACCCGTCAAGTGCGGGCAGCGGCGTGGAACCTGGACGCACCAGAGCACGCACGCGATACTGAGCCGCCAGCAAGGCACGAAGTACGTGGCTTCCCACGAATCCGGTGGCTCCGGTCAAGAAGACCTCATCGCACGCTCCTGTCACCCGCTGTAACCGCTCAGCCATCAGCTTTGTACTGCCTTTCTCCTGGACTTACTCAAACACAACCTCGTCCACCAGCCTCCTGGCAGAATGCCTACTTTAAGTGAAGATAGATCGCAGGCTACCACGCAGCACATCGGCTGTGGCCCGTAGCGACTCACGGGGCGACTTCATGGTGGCTGCCACCGCAGAGGGCTCATAGCCGCAATGCGCCATGCAATTGGTGCAACGAGGATCCTTGCCCCGCCCATAATTCTCCCACCTGGTTGTCTCGATCAGTTCCTTATAAGAGCTAGCGTACCCATCAGCCATCAGATAACAAGGCCGCTGCCAGCCCAGCACTGAGTAGCTGGGGATACCCCAGGCAGTGCAGGTAAAGTCGATCTTGCCCTCCAGGAAGTCCAGGAAGAGAGGTGAGTGGTTCAGGCGCCACTTCTTGCGCCTGCCATCTGCAAAGGATTGACGGAAGATCTCGCGAGTCCGCTCGACGCCGAGAAAATGCTCCTGGTCCGGCGCTTTCTCGTAGGCGTAGCCCGGGGAGATCTGCATGGCATCTACCTGCACATCGTCGTTCAGGAAGTCAAGTACGTCGCGGATGCTGCGCACGTCGTCTTGCGTGAAGAACGTGGTGTTGGTGGTAACCCGGAATCCCCGCCTCTGCGCCTCCTTGATTGCTTCGATCGTCTTATCGAATACACCTTGCCGGTCGACTGATTGATCGTGGCGCTCCCTCAAGCCATCGATGTGGACCGACCAGGAGAAATAGGAGGATGGCCTGAACTGATCGAGCTTCTTGCCCATGAGAATGGCGTTGGTGCACAGATAGATGTAGCGCTTGCGTTCTATCAACGCCAGCACAATCTGATCGATCTCCCGATGGATGAGCGGCTCCCCCCCGGCGATGGAGACGATTGGCGCGCCGCACTCCTCAACTGCGTCGATACACTGCTGAACGGAAAGTCGCCGTGCCAAGATATCCTGGGGGTGCTGTATCTTGCCGCAGCCAGCACAGGCAAGGTTGCATTGATAGAGCGGCTCTAACTGTAACACAATTGGAAATTTCTCACGGCCCCTCAGCCGCTGCTGGACGATATATGCCGCGATCTGGAGATTCTGGCGTAATGTGATCGCCATAGCTTGCTCCCCTCTCCTGCACAAACAATAAGCTGTACTGAATGATCAGGAATTTTGGTTTGCCCAATAGTCCCGAAAGGATAAAAAAATGGTAGTATTCAGGTATTATACGTCCCCCTTGAGAAAAAAGTATACAAGTTGTTGGAAAAAGTCAAGTAGGCTGGTCATTAATTATTAGAAGAACATAAAAATACATAAGAAGAATGAGGAGAGCTTTCTAAATAGAAAAGAAGCGATGTAACTTATTTCTACATCTCCTCGTATATCATCTGGGAATTAGAAAAATTCAAATCATGGAAAACATTATCCACTAGTATTAAAGGTCTGGCTTATGGATAATAATGAGCCGAGCAAGGGGGAACCTCGGTTGAAGCAAGCACTGGATCGAGCAGTGCAGTGGCTGCTGGAGCACCAGGATGCTGAGGGCTGGTGGTGCGGCGAACTGGAAACGAATGTGACCATGACCGCAGAACATGTCCTGCT
>JBKPBA010000445.1:0-6064 GCA_046726675.1 Chloroflexota bacterium | reverse complement strand
TTCATTACTTTACTTTGATTATACCTGAGGCAAGCTTCAAATAGGAAGTATTGAGGGGCGAACGCTCCCAATTGACTATCCGAAGCCAGACAAGAAGCACATATTATCCCTGCGCGAACACATTAGGAACGATCATAATCGCGATATGCGTGCTCTTTTAGGCTCAGATAAACCTGGAGCGGGAGACGGGGATCGAACCCGCGACTTTCTCCTTGGCAAGGAGATGCTCTACCACTGAGCCACTCCCGCATCATTGCGCTTTTACCAGACAAAGAATGCAATACCTGTAAGCTTTATCCGAGTGGGCGGTGAGAGACTCGAACTCTCATGACTTGCGCCAACGGATCCTAAGTCCGTCCTGTCTACCAATTTCAGCAACCGCCCATAATTCTCTTCTGGAAAAAAACCTCACTCCACGATGATACATCAGTGCACAAGCTACTGTCAAGACAAACGCGGTGCTGCATTCCGTTTGGGCTACCTTAGTTTGGGGAACTAACGTTTTAAAAATTTCTAATATCAGCACTTTCATATCTTCCTTTAACTCCGCTGCACATCTTTACTTCAGACCAATTTGCACCGCACTTCTGCTGCATGATAGAATGGATGAATTCGTATTCCCCTCCAAAAGTTGAGAGGACAGAGTAGGCTATGCATAAAAATCCGACAACATCAACTACTTCCTCAGATCTGCATCGTCCAGATCTTTATATTAACCGCGAATTGAGTTGGATCGAGTTTAACCGGCGTGTGCTTGAAGAGGCCCAGGATAGTCGCCATCCATTGCTTGAGCGCGTGAAGTTTCTTTCCATCTTTGAGACCAATCTTGACGAGTTCATCATGATTCGCCTGGCCGGACTAAAAGATCAGGTAGCCGCTCATGTAACCCAAGTCAGCCCCGATGGCCTCAACGCAGAGCAGCAGTTGCGTGCTGTGCGTCAATGCCTGGCACCTCTGGTGCAACAGGTACGGCTTTGCTGGCGCGATGAGCTTATGCCATTACTCGAAGCTCAGCATATCCATATTCTTGATTATGAACAGCTCGATGCCAAACAACGGGCTGCGATGCGAACCTATTTTGAGCAAGAGATTTTTCCGGTCTTGACCCCTCTTGCTGTTGATCCAGGACATCCTTTCCCACATATCTCTAACCTCAGTCTCAACCTGGCGGTTGTGATTGCTGATACTATCTACGGTGAACGCTTTGCCCGTGTCAAAGTTCCCCCTACATTGCCGCGCCTGGTGCCTGTGCAGTTTGCAGTAAAAAAACAAGCAATACTAGCCTTTGTATGGATCGAACAGGTCATTGCTGCCAATTTGAGTATGCTCTTTCCAGGTTTTGAAATTTGGGAGTCCTATCCATTTCGCGTGCTTCGTGATGCGGATATCGAAT
This sequence comes from Chloroflexota bacterium, assembly GCA_046726675.1. Lineage (GTDB taxonomy): Bacteria > Chloroflexota > Ktedonobacteria > Ktedonobacterales > Ktedonobacteraceae > DATMNR01. The sequence goes on along the minus strand of JBKPBA010000445.1, from coordinate 4,671 downwards.
TGAGAGAGGACGATGCTGGTGATCTAATGATTGAGAGCATCGAGCAAGGACTGCGCGAGCGGCGTTTCGGATCGGTAGTTGACCTCGCAGTGAATCCGTCAATGCCTTTGCGTATTCGTAGTTTATTGCTTGATGAACTAGAAATTACTCAAGATGATTTAACAGTCATCGATGGACCCCTTGGTATGGGCAATGTCATGGAATTGCACAGCCTGGATCGGCCCGATTTAAAGGATCCACCGTTTACACCACGCATACCGCTAGAACTGCGCAAAGATCAGGATCTCTTTGCAGCTATTCGACAACATGATCTATTGATCTACCTTCCTTACGATACTTTTGACTCCGTGGTGGAATTTATTCGCAAAGCCGCGCGTGATCCTGATGTGTTAGCGATTAAACAAACACTGTATCGTGTAGGGTCTAACTCACCTGTCGTTGATGCGCTTCTGGAAGCCGTTGAAAACGGCAAACAGGTGGCAGTGCTGGTTGAACTGAAGGCGCGCTTCGACGAGGAAAACAATATCGAATGGGCAAGAGCTTTGGTGAAAGCTGGCGTGCACGTGGTATATGGCCTTGTAGAGTTATATGGTTTGACAAACTTGAAGACACATGCCAAGATTGCTTTGGTGGTACGTAAGGAGGCTGATGGTTTGCGTCGCTACGTACACCTGGGAACGGGAAACTATAACGCTACTACTGCGCGTATCTATGAAGACCTATGCTTGCTCACTTGCCGACCGGCAATCGGAGCTGATGCCTCGGCGCTGTTTAACTTGTTGACCGGATATTCACGTCAAAGCTCATATAGCAAACTGCTGGTTGCCCCTTTGGGAATACGGAAGGGCATAATAGAGCGCATCGAGCGTGAAATTGCTTTACATCTTGAGCATGGCAATGGATATCTGATCTTTAAGATGAATTCGCTGGTGGATCCTGAAGTTATCCATGCGCTCTATCGCGCCTCGCAGGCGGGAGTACGCGTCGATCTGATTGTACGAGGTATTTGCTGCCTGCGTCCAGGAGTTGAGGGTGTAAGTGAGACAATTCGTGTGAGAAGTATCGTTGGACGTTTCCTGGAGCATAGTCGTGTCTACTATTTTAGAAATGGCGGTGATGAGGAGATACTTTTAGGCAGCGCTGATATGATGCAGCGCAACCTGGACCATCGCGTCGAGACACTCTTCCCGGTAGAAGACCCCGTATTGCGTGAGGCAATCCTGGAGCGTTTGCTGAAGTCAGAGCTCGCTGACAACGTGAGTGCGCGTGAACTATTATCTGATGGGCATTATATACGAGTGCAACCAGCGCCCGGAGAACCACCATTTGATTGCCAGAAGTGGTTTATTTCGCATTCGCTGCTTGGTTCTGAAAGAGACCCTCATACCCATATCATCAGTGCGATGCCTTCTGAAGCGTGATGAACGCAGGGTATCACCTTGAACCATAGGAGAAAAAGGCTACTAAAAAAGTATTGACGTATCAAAAGAGGGATGTTATAGTGTGGCGCATAGAAATCGCATGCCAAGGTAGCTCAGTTGGTAGAGCACAGCACTGAAAATGCTGGTGTCGTCGGTTCGATTCCGTCCCTTGGCACCCCTCAACCCATATAAGGTTCCAGTACATCGATCACATCATCCACGACGAACGGCTTCTGCAAAATCGCATCGACCTTGAGTGAAGCTGCCTCTATCAGGTTATCCATAGCAGACATCAAGATGATAATATGTCGTTTTCTCAAGTGAGGGTCTGCCTCAATCACGGCGCATAGTTCTTTGCCACTCATTGCAGGCATCATGATATCCAGAAAAACGAGATAATCTTCATCGCTACGCAACAGTTGCAAGGCTTCATAACCATTACGCGCAATTGAGATCGTATGCCCCTCAAATTCGAGAATATCTGCCATCATATCGCGGATGACTGGATCGTCGTCAACTACCAATATCTTGCGAGTCTGGTTATTCTGATTCATCGTCTCTACTCTTTTCAATAGGCGGATCAACGCATGGAAGATAGAAACTAAAGACCGACCCTTCACCAGGAATGCTCTGTTCAAGCCAGAGTCTGCCGCCCATCGCCTCGATATAGCGGCGGCAAATGTAAAGACCCAGGCCAGATCCGCGTATAGGAGTCGTCAAAGAACGAGGGGCACGTACAAACTTTTCGAAAATTTTATGCTGATCTTCAGGCGGGATACCCTCCCCTTCGTCACAAACGCGCACCAACGCAACAGGGAGATCAAAGCCTTCAGCAATTCGAGCGTAATCAACTTGATCCTCTGGTAACTGCGAAAGTGTAGTAGCGCTCCCCGTAACGATGATTCGACCATCAGGTGGGGAATATTTGGCCGCGTTATCCAGCAAGTTTGTCATTACCTGTCGTAAGCGCATAGCATCGCATTGTAACCAGATATCGTCTGCTATATGTAATGTAATCTTCTGCTCGATATTGATACTCAGCATAGTTGATGACATTTCAGCGGCAGTGAGTAGTTGCACAGGACCAGATTGCAACTCTAACTTTTTGTCAAGAGCTCCCATTTTCGCAGCCTCTGTCATATTTGACACCAGGTCGCTTAGTTGCTGAGTGGCGCTGCCAATTTTTGTGGCAAAGCGCAGGATATGTTGCGGAGAAATACGCCCGCTTTGTCGCTTTAACAAAGATGAATAGCCGCTAATGGCGCTGAGTGGTGTACGTAGCTCATGCGAGGCAGTCACAATAAATTCGTCCTTAAGCTTATCCATACGTTGCAGCTCTGCATAAGCTTCCTGAATCTGCTCAAAAAGCTGAGCATTACGGATAGCACTCGCGGCCTGTCCCGAGATAGCCAGTAGCGCTCCCAACTCTTCAGGACGGAATGTGCGATTCGAATGTGGTGTATGAATTGCCAGGATGCCTACAATCTCCATCTGGTAGCGCACCGGGATCATCAACATCTTTTGAATATGCGTTTCGCGAAGAAAAATCACGCCTCCTTCTTCGCTTGTCTGTGCAAGTTCCTCGACCATTGCTGAATCCAGATAGAAGAACGTTTCGTCTTCTACCAGGCGTTCAAGGATCGAACCTTTGAATGGAAAGCGGATCATTTCTATGAGGTCATCGTGTTTCTCATCTTTATTTGGGCTCCGATTGACATCCTTCCACTGGCCTGTTGTATCGTAGATGGCCTGGGCGACCAACTCTTGTTCGTCGGTTGAAAGTTGAAAGAAGGTACACATCTCAGCTTGAACCAGATTTGCAACGGTCTCGACAAATTTGTGCAGCAATTCAGAGACATGTAGTACGGTGCTGATGACTTGCAAAGCGCTATACATTGCAGCCAACGATTCTTCACGTTGCTTCGCTTTGAGTAATGACTGGCGTGACCGGTCGTAGAGTTTGGCATTCTCAATACTGACAGTAATGATTTGTACCATTGTCTCAAGGATCAGTATTTCCTCAGGGCTATATGCATCTGTGCGCGAACTGGTAAGACAAAGTGAACCGACAACTCGCGTGAACATCTTCATGGGAAGCAATAGAAATGTCTCTGCTCTACTCTGATCGCCCCAGGTGCCTTTCAACAATTCATCGTATTTCCTAAAATTTTCAGGTTCCTGGCTGTCAAACGTGAGTAACAGAGTACGTTTTTCTTCCTGGGTGACCTGCCACCACACTGGACGGCTTTCGGGAGTATCCACTATGGGTTGTTCCAGCAATCCGTCATAGCGCTTCCCGTTATCGATTGCAAACACGTCATAGATTTTCTTAGTATCACGATCATAGAAGGTCAGAAGCATCGAGGAGATATCGACTACATTCGTAACAAACTGGTAAACATCCTCGACCAGGTTTGATAACTTGACGGCTGTAGGGAATGCTGTACTAATCTGCTGGAGACCTTTCATATAGTCTTGTGTACGCAGGTGCAGGTGCCGTAACTGGTCGTTCAGTATATAAAGGGCTATGCGTTCGCTGAACTGTTGTGCTTCGAACCGGTGTTTTTGTTGAAAGGCGATTGCAGAATTCGTCTGGTAAAGTAGGACTACGCCTAGAACTCTAGCGGGTTGTCTCCTGTTGAGTGCATCAAAGGCGAGTTCAGGTATCTGGATCGGAGTACAAAGATACCATGCTGGCGTGGAATCTTGCGGAAACGATGCCTGGTCAACTGGTTGAAAGGACACGAGGTAATCTTCATGTCGGATGATGAATGGCTCATTTTTACGCCATGTATAGCCAATTAAGTCCTGCCCGTATGAATACGCGGCGCCAACTGGGAAAAGAGCGTCTTTTTCTACAGATACTAGCTGATCTGTCTCCAATGGTTGTGAGAGATGTTTCATTCTGCCGAGCGTTGAGGAGGAAGGATTAGATAAATCGACAGTTACACGACGTCGGAAAGAAGCAGAATCACCGGCAGTACTATTGCCTGACAGTGTGGGAACGGCGCTGCGTAAGCGTATGTGCAAACGTATGACCATTAAACCGACACTCTCATCATAGAGCGCAATGCAGCCACCAGTGGCTCCAAACTGTCTGATCATCTCTTGTAAAAGTTTTTTGAGCAGGGATAGCGGATATTTCTCGACAGTCGTAAGTGGTTCTTGCTCTCCCCATGTAGCGGTAGACATCCAGTTTGTTGCTCCTCGAATAGCTGGTGGAAAGCACCAGGACGCGCAGAGATTATCA
>JBKPBA010000444.1:0-3435 GCA_046726675.1 Chloroflexota bacterium | reverse complement strand
GTAAAGGAGATCAAGAAGATGGCATCACTTGCAATGGCTTACCCTATACTACCGGGGAAGACCGAGCAATGGAAACACTTTAACCAGGAGATGGCAGGGCCCCGCCACAGCGAGTACGAAGCATCCCGCAAGCGTCTGGGGGAGACCAGGGAGGTCGCGTTTCTCGAACATACCCCACAGGGTGATATGGTCGTCGTGTACACCGAGGCGCAAGATGTTCAACGAGTCTTTGAGGGATTTGGGATGTCGCAGGAGCCGTTTGATGTCTGGTTCCGCGAACAGGTGAAGGAAATCCACGGCGTTGATTTTTCGCAGCCCATCCCAGGTCCTCTTCCCGAAGCGTTCGTCGATTGGCAAGCAAGTTATGACACCTCTCGTACTCCTTGGTGCTTGGTGTAGAGGAAGAGAGCTAGTATCCACTCTAGCCCTCTTCAGAGAGTATGCCTGGTTCAGGCCACCACACCACACGCAAAAATAAGTATCATGACAAACAACACAGCGCTTAAGCGATTTGGTTGTCCCGTTGATGGGTTTCAACAGATAATGAGCGGGAAATATAAATTACGGATCATCTGGGATCTTCAAAATGGACCTCGCCGCTATGGAGAGATAAAGAGAGGCCTGTTACGCGGCGCCAGCGGCTCCCAGGAAATTGCTCCCCGCGTGCTCAGTCGCGAACTGAAAGCCCTGGCTGCCCTCGGTCTAATCGAACGTACCGAATACCAGGTCGTCCCTCCAAAAGTAGAGTACACCTTGACTCCTGTGGGCCATAGTATGCTGCCAATTATCGAGCAGATGTCTGAGTGGGGCACACAGTATCTGCTCCGTGAGGATGTTCTCCAAACAAACGAAGGGTGACGCCTTCCGCAACTGAAAGAGATTGAACCTTACATGCAAACCCAGGGAAGCGATCTTATTGAAACTCCAGAGATTACCCCAAAACGCGGGCATCTTTTGGAAGTCCTTGGCATCTTCACCCGCCTTGGTTTGACCTCTTTTGGTGGGCCTGTCGCTCACCTTGGCTACTTTCGCGAAGAGATCGTGATCCGCCGCAAATGGGTCGATGAACGCACGTATGGTGACCTGGTTGGATTGTGCCAGTTTTTGCCCGGGCCAGCTAGTAGTCAAACAGGCATCTCACTCGGCATCATGCGCGCTGGTCTTCTGGGTGGGCTGATGGCATGGGTGGGATTTACGTTACCATCAGCCATCCTTCTTACTTTCTTTGCCTATTGGGCCAATGTGTTACACACAGTTTTTGCTTTTGGAATCCTTCATGGTCTGATGGTAGTAGCGGTCGCGGTTGTGGCTCAGGCCGTATGGGGCATGGCAAGAACACACTGTCCCGATCGATCACGTGCTACTATAGCAATACTGGCAGCTATTGCAACGTTGCTGTTACCTGCTGGTATTGTACAAGTAGCCATAATCACGACAGCCGGGATTATCGGCTGGCTCTTGCTCAAGAGCAGTGACGTCACAATCGCACCATCCTCACCTGCACTGCGTACATTGATTCCACGCACTCTAGCGATCACAAGTCTGGTGCTCTTTACAGTATTGCTTGCGCTATTTCTCCTGCCCAACCTGTTTTACCAGCTTCATGCACTGGCCTTGTTTGGCAGTTTCTACCGCAGCGGTTCATTGGTCTTTGGCGGTGGACACGTAGTCTTACCACTGTTACAAGCAGCAGTTGTTTTACCAGGATGGGTAACGGAGGCACAGTTTCTAACAGGATATAGTGCTGCTCAAGCCGTCCCTGGCCCCTTGTTTACCTTCTCCGCTTACCTCGGAGCTATCGAGGGACCATATCCCAACGGCTGGGTCGGGGCAACTATCGCTCTGCTGGGAATTTATCTCCCCTCTTTCCTGCTGCTTATAGGTGTACTGCCATTCTGGAACTCGCTGCGTAATCAGTCTGCATTCCAGGCAGCATTACGCGGCATCAACGCTGCTGTGGTGGGTTTGCTGCTGGCCGCTCTCTACCAACCCGTATGGACCAGCACAATCAAGAACGCCTATGACTTTCTTTTCGCCCTTGCAGCTTTCGGTTTGCTAGTATTCTGGAAACTGCCTCCCTGGACAGTTGTGCTACTGGCAGCGCTTGTAGGCGGGCTTTTGAGCCTGCTATGAGAGTCTTCACTGCCCTCTGAGCCTAAATCAATTTTTTTACAGGCTCTCAGAACAAATCCCCTCCCGAGGCGATATAGCATCGTGCATCAAAGAAAGGAGTAATTGCGGTCGAAACGAACGTATCAGCGTAGGTAATGCGGAACCCACTTTCGAGTAATGTCGCCAGGCAAGGATGAGGACCCGGCACCTCGATGTATAATACTTCTGTCTGCTGCATGGCCCAATTCACGGCAGCCTATACACAAGTAGCCGCATCTTCCGGAGTGCTGGCTCCAATAGGTCCGAGTGTACAGGCTTGAGGATCCAAGAGAGTCCCTGCACCCAATCGTACATATCCATATCCTACGGTCTGACCTTGCCGCCGAAACCATACTGGGACCGCTCGTTCTTCACGTACCCAAAACTGATGATCAACTGGACGCAGGCGACCGCTGATCTGAGCATCCCATTGTACCAGCGCTGGATCACCAGGATCTGCCTCGATGATCTCCACATTGGGAGCCTGGGGTATCTTATACATTGGTTTCTCCAGTCGCAGTGCGAAGTGAGGCCACTGAGGACGCATCCCAGCACGAATATAGAGTGCAAGTGCACGTGCATCACTCGAACTCATAGTGCAATGAATCAGGTCGTCTTGCGGCATAACAGAGCGAAGGAGTGTCTTACCCAACTGACCCGACTGGTGTGTCGGCCATACAAATAAATCGGTGAGAAAGGAGATATTTCCGCGTGGAATAGCGCCCGCAAATGCGAGTATCTTGCCATCCTCTTCCGCGACATAGAGCATTCCAGTTTGAAGGACGTGACTCAAATACGGAGGGATATCGCCTGGCAAGGGTAAATGAGGGTTATCAAGCAATTCATTCTGATAAAACACCTCGTAGACCGATTTTAGTTCGTTCTCATCTGCTGGACGAAAAATAGTCACGTCCTAACATCCTCATTGCTTGTTTCAGACGGTCTGCGAAGCTGCTGTCTCCTCAACCGCTGCATACTGGATCACTGTGAGATCAATCTCGATGTTGATTTTGTCACTTAGGCAAGGTTCAAATGAACTTGACAGTTTCTCATCAACAGAAAGGTCCAGCGCTGTCATGCTGAGCGCAGCGAAGCATCTCGGTGCCCCGCGAGACAGATGCTTCGCTGCGCTCAGCATGACATGGTAGGGCTGTTCAAACTGTCAAGGATTTTTCTTCACAATTGAACCTTGCCTTACAAGTATAACATTGTGACAACTCCCCCTGCGTAAACGCAGGGGCTTCTCAGGAAACGCTGCACCCAGCGGTGTACGTTGGCTCCTGA
>JBKPBA010000443.1:0-5689 GCA_046726675.1 Chloroflexota bacterium | reverse complement strand
GTGTCATGCTAGGCGGGTTCGCCTGGGATCGTTTTGGCAGACAAGCCTATGGCTTACTTGCAGTAGGTTATTTGGTCGTAGCTGTTTGCATGTTCCTGGTTCCAAAAGTGAAGCAGGTGATCGAACGGAGTAAGCCGAAAGTGACAGTCAGGCGCTATTGGAGGGTTTTACGAACTCCACGCCTGTTTATCTTCATACCAGCGTGGATAAGCATCAGTGCGCTTGCGGGTATTTGGCTTAGCTCCCAGCTCACGTTTATCCTTTCCTCGTCCAGACACAATCCCAACCAGTCATTAATGGGCATTTTTAGCGCACATGGAGGTGGAGGTCATATGAGCCTTGCCCTGGGCGCTTTCGTGATGTTCTTTGGGCTTAGTTTGCTCTTCTGGGCATTTTTTCTCAATCGAGTGCCTCGATTACTGCTGATGCTGTCCTCCATAACGGGTATCTACCTGTTTTGTATCGCCCTGGCAGGTATCAATCATTTCGGTACTGGCAACCCTGTGTTAATGGTAATATGGATTGTATTACTGTTGGTCGGTATCTTCGCGGAGAGTAGCTTTGCTCCCGCTGCTCTGGCTTACCTAGCCGATATCTCGGAGGATGCCGCTAAAGATCGCGGATTGCTGATGGGCCTCTACTCGGTTTTTCTTGGATTAGGGCAGTTGCTGGGTGGTGGGGTGGGTGCAGTATTTGCACAAATCTGGGGTTTTGATGGCTTGATCTACCTGACGGCATTGCTGGCATTTGTTGCGCTTATCGCGTTGCTAACGCTGCTTCGGAAGGAGCGGCATGTGGGGTATGTGGAATAATTTACTCTTCGTACTGTGTTTTGTTAATCGCATAGTTTTTTATCCACATCCCTAACTTTAGATTGGCAAATACACCTATGACCAAAAGAGCTAAAATTATCGTTACAATAGCGCTCATGCTTGGAATGTCGCTGGCGGCCCTCGATACGACAATTGTGGGTACAGCGATGCCTAGTATCGTTGGTAAACTGGGCGGTATTACACTTTACTCATGGGTCTTTTCAGTCTACCTGCTGACTTCTACCACTACAGTCCCTATCTATGGCAAGCTCGCTGATCTTTTTGGACGCAAACCGACCTTTCTATTTGGTACAACGTTATTTTTAATTGGCTCAGCGGCTTCGGGCGCATCTCAATCAATGGAGCAGTTGATTATCTTCCGAGCTATTCAAGGCTTAGGAGCAGGAGCGGTTTTACCGATTGTGCTCACAATTATCGGTGATATTTTTGCTCTGGAAGAACGAGCCAGAGTGCAAGGGCTTTTTAGCGGTGTCTGGGCCACATCTAGCATTGTAGGCCCCGCGCTTGGTGGATTGATTGTTGACCATTTCTCCTGGCGGTGGGTCTTTTATATCAATATCCCCTTTGGCCTGCTCTCAGCTTTCTTGCTCATCATTGCTTTCAAAGTGAATATCGAACGCAAGAAATTGTCTTTAGATTACGTCGGCACGTTAACCCTTACGGGTGGGATTATAGCGCTGCTGTTCGCCCTCCTTCAGGGAGGAAATTCCTGGGCCTGGAACTCGCTGCAAAGTATCGCTTTGTTTTCGCTTGCTGCTGTGCTGCTAGTTTTCTTCTTCTACCAGGAGCGGCGCGCGCCAGAGCCGATTTTACCGTTGACCTTGTTTAAGAACCGTATTATTGCCATTTCAAGCATTGGCGGTGTCGTACTGGGTGTGCTGATGTTTGGTATCACGTCCTATGCTCCGCTTTTCGTACAGGGCGTTAAGGGCGGTACAGCTACTAGCGCCGGAATTACGCTTGGGCCATTATTGATAGCCTGGCCGATTTCATCCACCTTGAGTGGTAAGGTAATCCTTCGCTTCGGTTATCGTTTTACTGCTGTTCTGGGCGCTTCTCTCGCAACTCTTGGGATGGCAATGGTGATGCTTTTTCAAATGGATACAGGTTTTCCTTTCATTATAGCTGCGATGGCTGTACTTGGTACAGGTTTGGGCTTCATGAGTACTTCTTTTATCATAGCCGTGCAAAACGTCGTTCCCTGGAATCTGCGTGGTGTGGCGACTGCCTCAACACAATTCTTTCGTACTATAAGTGGCACAATTGGTGTTGCTATAATGGGGACGATTCTCAATGCGCAAATGGCGCTCTACTTCGTACCAATTTTTGCTCGCTATACCGATGTTCTGGCGCGATTACCCAGGGGAATTGCTCCGTCAAATGTGCTACTTACTCCAGCTGTTCGTAACACATTGCCTATCGATTTGTTGAGGCAGTTACAGGCTGCCCTGGCACAGGGTCTCTTCTGGGTCTTTGCACTGATGTTTGTCTGTGCTCTCATTGGTTTGGCGTTCATGTTTCTATTGCCTGGAGGGAAAGCTGAGCAGTATTCTTATAAGGATGAGAAGCATGAGGACGCTCAGTCAGCGCCAGCGAAATATGAGCCGGAGACTACTGCGATTGGCTAGAGTGTAATGGCTGTAGGAACTCTATCCGATAATGTCACAGATTACCCCTTGCGAATTATGCGCTCCATTTCGCGTTTCACGTCTCGTTCAGCGATGGCTTCGCGCTTATCGTACAGCTTTTTGCCACGACACAGGCCTAACTCAATCTTGGCTCTACCTCCTTTAAGGTAGAGCTTGAGCGGGATGAGCGTTAGGCCTTTTGTCGCGACTTTTGCTTGAAGTTGCTCTATCTCGCGCCTGTGGAGTAACAACTTGCGAGTACGCAATGGTTCGTGATTATAGCGATTACCGTGTTCATAGACCGCGATATGCGCGTTCTCAAGCCATAGTTCGCCGTTGCGAGCGATAGCGTATGCGCCACGCAGGTTTACTTTGCCGTCACGGATAGATTTAATTTCGGTACCTACCAATGAAATGCCAGCCTCTATGGTGCGTTCGACAAAGTAGTCATGATATGCCTGGCGATTGACTGCAATGACTTTGATAGGTACATTGCTCGTCTGAGATTTAGTCTCGTGCTTGTTCGATGTTTGTTTTGCCATTGAAAGACTCCTAATTATAGGACTTAGATCTGTTGTTTTAGAAGAGCAGCAGGGACACTGCGCGAGAGTGGTTGTTTTAACTCTTTGCAGGTACAATCATTGTTCAAGTGCAGGTTATGTGATGATATGCCACACCTTGACACAAAATGAGAAACAGCTTACTAGTATTAAGTATGGGTTACCAGAACAAATGAAAGGGTGCATTCATGATACAACACTGTCAGACTTTAGTCGAGATGTGAAAAACATTGTTGAAAGGTTCTTCTATGTTCTACCATCTAGGCAAGTTAGCCACCCGCTATCGCTGGTTGATTGTGGGCTTTTGGATGGTTGCTATCGCCGTATCGCTGCCATTTGCTCCGCGAGTCAGCGAGGTACTTCAATCAGGCGGTTTTGTGAGTCCTGACGTTGAATCACAACAAGCGGTAAACCTCCTGGTTCAAAAGCTACATCTCAACTTGACAGTTGTTCAGGTTATCTTTACCAGCCAACATTACAGGGCAGATAGCCCGCAATTTATACAAGAAACACAAACGGCTCTAGCAGGTGTACGTGAGATGCCGGAAGTCTCAGGAATTGTGAGTTTTACTGATAATCCACGGCAGATCTCTTTAGATCGCCATGCCGCATATGTCAATATACTACTCAAACCTGATCCCGATAGCGCTCCGAAGCTCTTGCCGGAATTCGAGCACCGTCTGCAATCGGTACCTGACTTAAAAACCAACATTGGTGGAGGCCCGGTCTTTTACGAGGATATTCAAGCTGTCAGCGAGCGTGACTTACGGCGCGCAGAAATGCTGGCATTTCCCTTTGCGGTGATAGCCCTTCTGCTAGTGTTTCGCTCGGTTATAGCCGCTGCTCTCCCCGCCTTAGTAGGAGGAGGCGCAGTGATTGCCTCGCTCGCGCTCATCTTCGGACTTTGGCAAATCACAACTCTTTCCATCTTTGTACTGAACATCACTACCTTGTTTGGTCTGGGACTAGGCGTAGATTACTCGCTTTTTATAGTAAGTCGCTTCCGCGAGGAGCTTGCCCACGGTCGTAATGTTGAAGAGGCGGTCGCTATGGCGATTGCCACTGCTGGACGTGCTGTTACCTTCTCTGGTCTGACTGTTTCCATAGGTCTTCTGGGTCTCGTTTTTTTCCGTATAAATATGTTACGTTCGGTTGGCATAGGTGGAGTGCTGGTCGTTTTGATGGCGGTGCTAGCTGCGATTACTTTGTTACCTGCTGTTCTGGTCATCATTGGCACGCGGGTAAACGCATTTCCTGTACGCCTTCCAAGACTACGCAACCTCGTAGGGGCCCGATTTATCGCGCCCGAAGGTGAGGGAAGAGGGAAGACCACCACGGACACGGGCGCGATAAATCGGGCCCCTACCGACCCTCAGTATGGCTTCTGGTACCGGCTCTCACAACTTGTGATGCGCTATCCTGTGCGCATATTTGTGCCTGTTCTACTCCTCATGATCGGGTTGGGATTGCCTTTCCTGACCGTACGCTTCTCAGCGCCAGATGCCTCAATTCTCCCTGCTGATGTACCTTCTCGTGCGGCATATGACCTCCTCGCGAGCCGTTTCAATGATCGTGAGACGACTCCAGTTCTACTGGCAGTACAGACGAAAGGCAATGTGCTTACTCCTGACAATATTCGTAATCTCTATGCTTATGTGCGTCGTATTGAGGCGGATCCGCGTGTTGCACGAGTAGATAGCATCGTAAGCGTTGATCCTCGATTCACATTAGATCAGTACGAGCTATTATATGTACACCCTCAACAGATTGCTGACCCCTACCTGTCCGCGTATCTGAAGACATCGGTGGCCGGAGATACTACGATGATCTCAGTGATCAGCAAATATGGAATGCTAGATCAACATGCGCAAGAATTGGTACAGACAATTCGTAATACTGGTCCTGGAAATGGTATTAGCGTGTTGGTTGACGGTGGAACCGCGGGCATCATGGATTATGTACACTCGCTTTACACTGACTTTCCTATGGCAGTGTTGATTGTATCGGTTACCACTTATATTGTGTTACTGCTGTTTTTCCGTTCACTGTTCTTGCCGCTCAAAGCTATAGTGATGAACACGCTCTCGATTCTTGCAAGTTATGGGGCGTTAGTTGTGATATTCCAAAATGGATTCATGCATCAAGCGCTCGGCTTTACTCCGCTGGGATTCGTTGAGGCATCGAGTCCTATTCTCTTGTTCTGTACATTGTTTGGTCTCTCGATGGACTATGAAGTTTTCCTGCTCTCGCGAATACAGGAGGCGTACTGGCAGACCGGTGATAATACGAAGGCAGTTGCGCTTGGCTTGCAGCGTAGTGGCAGAATTATCACCAGCGCAGCTCTGATCGTGATTGTGGTAAGCGCGTGTTTCGCTACTGCTGACATGATTCTAGTCAAAGCGTTGGGTCTTGGTATGGCGTTAGCGGTAGCGCTAGATGCAACGTTAGTACGTGGGTTGCTTGTGCCTGCTACCATGCGGTTACTTGGTGATTGGAACTGGTGGCTACCGTTTGTAGGTGTACAGCGTCGCCAGCCTGTCTTAGCTGAAGGCACAGATATGCAAGAACTAGAGGAGAGCAAAGAAGATGAACTTTATAAAGTATCGGGGGAAGATGCGCAGATAGGAGGAAAGCAATGAAATTGAGACGAAAGATCATTGGGTTACGT
>JBKPBA010000442.1:0-8529 GCA_046726675.1 Chloroflexota bacterium | reverse complement strand
GCCACCAACTACGAAACCAGGTTTTATGAACAGGTTGCGAACAAACCCTGGTCAATCCAGCGTTTCGTATTTCCAGGCGAACTGGTGTTTCTGATAAGCAAATCAAAAGCTCTGCCACGCGAAATATCGCGCAAAATGCGCGGTATGTGAGCGGTATTTTCTCTCTATAGCATAATTTAGTCTACATATGAATGAAAAACAAAAACCCCGCTCCCCTGGAAAGTCAAACTTATCCGCAATGACAACAACTCGTAAATGATGTAATATAGCAGAGGACAAAAAACGAGTATATCTGAGGGAAAACGAACATAGCCTTTGGTTGGACAGAAATAAATATGAGCGATAACCCGCTTCTCGGAAGCATTATCAAAGGTCGCTACAAATTGATAGACGAACGGGGCAGTGGCAGTTTCGGCGAAGTATATATCGCACGCGATCTGCAAACTAACTCTCTTTACGTGGCAAAGATCATGTACCCGGACCATGCTTATGATAACGAACTGTTGGAACGCTTCAAACGTGAAGCATACATCCTACAGAGTCTGAATGATCCTCACATTGTGAGGATTGTCGATTATGGAAATGATGGCAATACCTATTTCATCATCATGCATCATATCGATGGCCAGAACCTCAAATATTACATAACTAACTATGGTCCAATAGAACCATTGCGTGCCATTAATTATGTATTGCAAATTGCCGATGGATTGGATGCTGCTTACAAAATAGGTGTGGTTCACCGTGACATAAAGCCACAAAACATTCTCATCAGTAATAAAGGTGCAGTCAAGATTGTCGATTTTGGCTTATCGCGTAGTAAAGAATCTCCGACCATTACATCTTCAGATAAATTTATGGGAACAGCGTTCTATACGGCTCCAGAGCAAGTGATGAGCAGTCATTCAGCAGATATCCGCTCTGACCTCTACTCACTAGGAGTTGTCCTGTTTGAGGCACTTTCAGGCTATCCTCCTTATACTGCAAGTACTGTTGTTGATATCATACTGAAACATCAAACGGAAGATGTACCTTCAATCTGCCGTATACACCCAGGCTTGCCTTATGAATTGGATGCCTTCATGCAAAAGGCAATGGCTAAACAACCTGATGCTCGTTACCAAACACCACGCGAGTTTATCCATGCTCTCGAACAGATACAACAGCGTATCCGCGGACCTATACCTGCAATACCACAGGCACGGCTTGTCATTATCTCTACCGGACAGACATTTGTCTTGACAGGAACAGGGTTGATTGTTGGCCGCGAAGATCCAAAACGAGAGATCCATCCTGATATTCAAATTGATGACCCAACGATGACCCTGGGGCGAGTGCATGCACGTTTCATGAACGAAAAAGGAACATGGATGATTGAGGATCAGAACTCGCGGAATAAGACACGTTTAAATGGCAAGATCTTGCATCCATACGAATCGATGCCCCTCAAGGACGGTGACATCCTACACTTCGGTAGAGTTGAGGCACGTTTTGAGTTGCGCTAATGATGTAGGTATGACTTTGTTGATAGAAGACTGGCCTGATAGCGACTCAGCTATTAAGACTTTTGTGCGCATTCCTACAAAAGAGGAATAATCAGGCTCTTTTAAGCGTTCTAGATGTTGACAAACAGACGTATATTCATGTACTCTCTACTACAGAAGTAAGGGAGGCTTGCGGGAGTATCTCATTCCCGCAAAGATTCTGGGATTATTTGCTATTTAATAGAATCGTTCGCATAAATTCTGGCTTCGCCAGTCTTAGAGGAGGTGCAAGATATGAGAAAGCACGTTTATTCAGCATTTGTGCTTGTATGCACCTTGTCTACCCGTGTCGGGGGTAACGAGCGAACGCTGCCTGGCCAGGACACCAGCATAGAACTCAACAAGAAATTACCTGGCATCTGCTAAAAGGCAGAAGATGGCTCATTCCCTCCGCACGGCAGACATCAAACAATTGATTGTTCGAACCGTGTTTTTTATTCTCCTGGAGGGAAAGCATTGATTAAGGATCCGGAGACACTTACCGGCGTGGTATTGAACGGCGCACACGGCATTTACGACGTTCATACCGATATCGGCATTTTACGCTGCACACTACGAGGTAAACTCAAAAAAGCCTTTGCCCAGGCTCAGTCATCAAAATCAGTGAGCAAAGCACGTCCAAGTTACGACAAATTGCTCACATTACCGAAGACTCAACGTATTGAACAGCGCGACACAAACTCTAAAGCATTACCTATTCGGCTATCGGTTGGAGACTATGTAAAGCTGCGCCAGCTCGACGAAAGCACCGGCATGATCGAGGAGATTCTGCCGCGCCAGAGCGCACTATCACGTAAGGATACAGGTTCAACTTCTAAAAAGGCCATCCAGCAAACCATGCTTGCCAATCTCGATCAGGTTGTGCTGGTCTTTGCCACAGCACAACCCGAGCCTCATTTTGGCATGCTCGACCGTTACCTTGCGATCTGTGAGTCAGCAGAGATTCTCCCAATCATCTGTCTCAACAAAGTTGATCTGCCACATGAGCAACGTGTGGACGAAGCTGCTAATCTTTATAGTCGCCTGGGTTATATCGTGATCTGGACTAGCACAAAGACCGGAGAGGGTATCGAAAACTTGCATTCCCTGTTAAGGGAACAAACTACGCTCTTCAGCGGACCTTCAGGGGTAGGCAAATCGTCCCTGGTGAATGCCATCGAGCCTGGAATGGCCATCAAAACCGGCCTGGTGAGCGATGCGACAGGTAAAGGAAAACATACAACGACTGGTTCGCAACTCTATCCATTGTCGGGTGGAGGCTGGCTAGCCGATTCGGCAGGTATTCGCGCGTTAGCCGCCTGGAATATTGCGCTAGAAGACCTGGCATGGTGCTTCGTCGAGTTTCGCCCATATCTTGGCGAATGCCTCTATTCCGATTGCCTGCATATAGACGAAGAAGGCTGTGCAATTCACCAGGCGGTTGAAGATGGAGTGATCGATGAACGACGCTATATCAGCTATATACGGATCGCCACAGGCGAAGAACGATAATGTAGGGGCGGGGCTTGCCCCCGCCCTGTAAAACTCTACCGCTCTCTCGCGTCCTATAAGACCTGGCCCCCACCGTGTTACCCTCGCTCTCATCAACTGCCCCCGATTTCTCATTGCACCGCCACCTCAAAAGTAACGCTTGCAGTCTGTTTTTCTCCAGGCAAGGAAATTATCACCTGTACCTGCCAGGGACCGCTCATCGAAAACTGTGCCCTGGCAAGATACAATCCATTCCCCTGGGATTGTGCTTCAATCTGCTCTATTCCCATGTCCATCGTCTCCATATTACTCATTAGCGATACATGCGCATTGATGACTGGCTGTTGCGAGACATTCAACAGCACCTGTATCGAGAGAGTTGCGGGTTGTGTATGCAGAGGTGGGTTCGGGTTAACATGAAAGGTCACATGATAGGGGCCTGCTTGAGCGGTCTGCACCTGGGCAGTGACACGGTGAGGAACCATAGAGTCAAGAAGCGTACCAATCCAGGTCATGAGAACAAGAAAGGCGATGCCAAGCGCAATTACCAATAGACCGCGCTTCATTTTTTACTCGCTGATGCACCTGGCACCCTGACATAAACCTTGTCATTCTCAATTTTCGTTTCCAGGCGTGGCAATTGAGTCAAGTAGCGAACCGGCGATGAGTTAACCGGCTTGCCATATTCGGTGAACAGACCTCCATGACAGGGGCAATGAAATTTCTGGTCTGAGTCCTGCCATTGTACAATACAGCCCATGTGGGTACAGGCAGCGGACATGGCTATGATCGGCCCCCCCTTCAATGATTCGCCGTTATCACCATCGTTACGTACAACATAGCCAACAATGGAGTCGGTCGCAAAGCGTATCGCACTGTCACCAAGCTCTGCAAGCGTCGTGACGAAGAGCCAGGTAGAAGCTACATCCTGCGGCACAATAGGAGTGGGCCATTTCGAACTTGTACTAGGTGTACTACTTCCGTTTGTTGTCTGTGTGGCCTGCTCTACCATATGTTCGATACCGGCCCCTGCAACCAGCGAGGCCGCAACTGCAGCAGCTCCGCCAGCCAGTAAAGTGCGTCGCGACACACGAGGCTGCGTCTGCGGCTTTTTAGAGATAAAAGGGAAATGCCGTGTCTTAGGCGGTTGCTGTAGCTCTTGTTCAAGCCTGGCTTGCAACTCAGCGGCAAATTCAGGACGTGGCGTGACTTCATCAGGCGAGGCGGAGCGGAAGAGCGCGGCCATACGATAGATCCGAGCCTTGTCGGGTGTCAACTCAACCGGAGGATGAGCTGTATGCCCGGCCTGAAGCTCCTCTATAAAGTGTTCCAGTTCCAGATAGTCTTCGAATCGTTCCTGGTCTTTATCCTGATGGATATCACCTGACATAGTGTTGTGTCTCCAGATGGATGCCATTCAGGCACCCTCGTTCACTTTTTCCTGTTTCAACTTATTTCACTCACCACGTGTTCGAGATCAGCCGCGCGTTTGAGTGCGCGAAACTGTAAAACTTTGACGTTCGCTTCTGTCAAACACATGCGATTAGCTGTATCTCGGATCGAGAGATTGAGCAGAAAACGACAGGTCAGCACTTCTCGGTAATGTTCAGGCAGAGCCTGAAGAATACGATGTACACGTTCTGTCGGTGTGCTACTCACAGCGAGCGGCTCTTCGTCGGCTGGACCTTCCCAGCCGACTTCCAACAATTGATCGAGCGAACTGGTCGAAATACGATAATGAACTCGCCAGTAGTCTGTAATCGTTGTGCGAGCAACCTGAAAAAGCCACTTTTGTATACTTTGCGCGCCACGTTCTGTATCGACACCGCGCACAGCTTTCATAAATATCTGTGACGTCAGGTCCTCGGCCTCTTCGCGATTCCCCACTTTACTATAGACATAGCGATAAATCAGACCAAGGTTCTCCTGATAAAACGTCTGAAACTCCTGCACGTTAGCCCCTCCCGAGAACCCAGTATTGCTGGTACCCCGAGAACCCTGCACCCCAGCATCATTCTGCTCTGCTGTTGCAAGATTCGTTCTCGCTTGTTTTCCGCGCAGTGAACCCACAGTGTACTCCCTGCTAAGACGGCTTGAGTGCGTTCCTGATATGCCCATTCGCCTTGCTTACATGTAAGACTCATACAAAACAAAGACGCGGGTCGAGAAATGTCCTAGTAGGTATTACTACGTTGACAGGTTACACTTCCACTTCCAATTTTTGACTTCTGAGATCATGAATGATGACTACTTATACTTTCCAATGCCATTATTATATACCTGAGAGTGCCCTTTTACTAGCTCAATCTGATTTGGGATGAATCAATCCTCTGCTTCCTTCTACATTTGCGCGTTCCTCTACCCTGGAGTATAATAAACATACAACGTCAACAAAATCAGGCAGGCCCAAGTAAGCGCCTGTTTTCAGATTTTCGCGTTGATACTAGGAGTTGTGAGCATACGTATGATCCTATCAGGTTCATCAATCATGTGCGTCCACTTCTTCCGCGGCTAACGAGCTTTTTGCCTGTCAAATTGTTGTGGTGGCATTCCCGATTTTCGGATGCCCAAAACGAAGAGGCGAGAAGATCGGGTACCGCTAAAAAAGGGATGCTCCTATGGCCCGAGCATTTATTTGGGCCCTGTATGGGATACCCCTATAGTCCCCGCCTCCCGCCTCAAGAATTGAGGAACGTTATGTATAAAGGTCAATCTGGTATGTGGTCATGGCTGCTGCACCGCGTTGCAGGGCTGGGTATACTTTTGTTCCTACTTGTCCATATTGTGGACATTTCGCTACTTGGGTTCGGACCCAAGGTCTATAACGAGGGCATCGCGCTGTTCGGTTTAACTATCGTTCGCATCATATCTTTGGGACTGATTGCTGGTGTGCTATACCATTCCTTTAACGGCGTGCGTATCATGTTGATCGACTTCTGGCCTAAGGGCGTGCGCTACCAGGGCACTATGTTCGCAGTAGTGATGATACTTACAATTGTCTGCTTCCTTCCCATGGCCTATTTTGTAATTGCACCGGCCTTTGGTATAAATCCTGGCAATATAGCCTCCGGCATGTAGAAATTCGTAGATAGGAGTTCCGTTATGCGTGTTGCAACCGGATATGGTTCTCGCCCAACAAGTGGCGGATTCGAAACTTTTTCCTGGTATTTCTTCCGTATCTCCGGTATCGTCCTGATATTTCTTGTCATTCTTCATCTGCTCCTGAATCATGTGTCAACCGATGTTTCCTGTACCAGTTATCAATTGGTCTCGATCCGCTATGAGAATCCTTTCTGGCGGCTTTATGACTGGTTGCTGCTCACGTTAGCTCTTTTGCACGGTATGAATGGCCTGCGTATAGTCGTGGATGATTATGTGCGTACACGAGGATGGCGTCTCACATTGCAATCTGCCGTAGGTATCTTAACGTTGGTCTTTTTTCTGCTAGGTACGATTACATTGATAACTTTCCATCCTGTTGTTGGGAGTCTCGGCCCCAATTGCATAAAATGATGGACCAGAATAGTTGAGGATACTGAAATGTACTATAAATTCGATGTGGTGATCGTCGGCGCAGGTGGCGCCGGGCTGATGGCCGCAATGCAACTTCCTAATGCAAGTGTTGCAGTGCTAAGCAAAGTCTATCCTACACGCTCCCATACGGGCGCAGCGCAGGGAGGCGTGGCCGCCGCGCTTGGCAATCAGGAAGAAGATCATTGGAAGTGGCACATGTACGATACCGTTAAGGGTGGTGACTACCTGGTTGACCAGCCCGCAGCGGAGATCCTGGCTCGGGAGGCCATCGATGCGGTATACGAACTGGAGCATCGCGGTCTACCTTTCAATCGTACTGAAGATGGCCGTATAGACCAGCGCCGCTTTGGTGGGCATACGCGCAATTACGGCGAAGCGCCGGTACGCCGCGCTTGTTATGCTGCCGATCGAACAGGACACATGATCCTCCAAACCATGTACCAGAGCGCCATCAAAAATCAGGTACGCTTCTTCAATGAATTCCTGGTGCTAGACCTGCTGTTGAATGACGGGCAGGCATGTGGTGTGGTCGCGCTCGAAATTCGTACAGGTGAGATACATACGTTCCATGCTAAAGCTGTGCTCTTCGCTACTGGCGGTTATGGCCGTGCCTGGCGTGTCACCAGCAATGCCTTTGCCTGCATGGGCGACGGCATGGCCATTGCCTATCGCAGGGGTATTCCGTTAGAAGACATGGAGATGTACCAGTTTCACCCTACTGGTATCTATAAAGTGGGTGTGCTTTTGAGCGAGGCAGCTCGTGGCGAAGGGGGTAAGCTGCTGAATGGCAAGGGCGAGTACTTCATGGAACGCTACATGCCTACGCTCAAAGACCTGGCCCCGCGTGATATCGTGTCACGCAAAATGATTCAGGAGATCAAAGAGGGGCGCGGTATAGACGGCAAAGACTATCTCTACCTGGATGTACGGCACCTGGGGGAGAAAGTAATTACCGAAAAGCTGCCAGACATTACCGACTTCGCGCGTAACTACCTCGGTGTAGAGCCGATTACAGAACCAGTTCCGGTACAGCCTACAGCACATTATGCCATGGGTGGTATCCCAACCGATGTGGAAGGTCGTGTAGTGATCGATCCCCAATGGACGCCGCTGCCAGGTTTCTACGCCGCTGGCGAGGGAGCCTGCGTCTCTGTACATGGTGCAAACCGTCTGGGCACCAATTCGCTGGTGGACCTGATCGTGTTTGGCCGTCGCGCCGGTAAGCACATGGCAAAATTCATTGCCGAGAATAGCCATGCACCATTGCCCCCACAGCCAGAAGACTTTGCGCGTAAGCTGGTAGATAGATTGTATAGTTCCACTGGTGGCGAATCAGCGGCTCGAGTACGCAGCACCCTGCAAAATGAAATGGATGAACGGGTATTTGTTGAACGCGATGATTCGGGTTTGCGCCACGCGCTCGATACTCTCGATGGTTTGCAAGAGTCTTACCAGCGAGTACAGTTACAGGACAAGGGTAAGACTTTTAATACGGAAATGGTCGAGGCCATCGAACTTGGGTTCTTGCTTGAGTGTGCAGAAGCTACGATTCATGGCGCATTGGCTCGTACCGAAAGCCGGGGGGCACATTATCGCACAGATTATCAGGAGCGCGATGACGCAAAGTGGCTCAAGCATACACTTGCATATAAGGGAGCCAAAGCCCACGACGTGCGCCTGGACTACAAGGATGTAGAGCTGATAGATGATCCGATATTCAAGCCCAAAGAACGGAAATACTAAGTAGGAGGGTAATAATGAACATTTTAATGCGAATTAAGCGCTACGACCCTGAAAAGGATAGTAAACCGTACTGGGACGAATTTCGTGTTGAAGCTGATCCAATTGATCGTTTGCTAGATGCATTGAATACAGTGAAATGGACAATGGATGGGACGCTGACATACCGTCGTTCCTGCGCCCATGGCGTTTGTGGTTCGGATGCAATGCGCATCAATGGGCTGAATCGCCTGGCCTGCAA
>JBKPBA010000441.1:0-8462 GCA_046726675.1 Chloroflexota bacterium | reverse complement strand
GATATCGAACACAAACAGACCACTCATCTCATCACCACGCTCCATCAGGCAGGCGTGCAAACCGTGGTCATTGGCGATGTGCGCGATATCCGGCAAGACAACGATGTTGGGCACACCAATAACCAGAAAATCCACCAGTGGTCACATGGCAGTGTCCGCTTTAAGCTCACCTACAAGGCGGAACGCTTGGGCATGGCTGTGGCCTTGCAGGATGAACACTACACTAGCAGAACCTGTCCCTGCTGTGGGCATGTGCGGAGCAAGGTGCAAGGCCGTGTGTTTCGGTGCCCGAAGTGTGGATGGACGTACCATCGGGACGGCGTTGGCAGCATCAACATTCGACAAAAGTATCTGGGTCAACTCCCAGTAGTTGGCGTCATGGCACCGCCTACGGGTCTGAGGTTCCGGCCTCACACTCGCGTAGCTCGCGGGCAACTGCGAGAAGCCGCGCTACTTCAGTAGCAGCGGAGTGTCACTGTCTTATGTTACGTATATCGTGGCTGGCCAAGATGCCAGGGCAAGCCATGCCCTTACCGTACACAATCCATTTTTTTCACGTACTGAGGAGTAATGAACCAACTATCACCTTACATCAAATTATCTGACGAGCTTCAGATAGCGTTACAAGAACAACGCCCGGTTGTAGCGCTCGAATCGACAGTCATTGCGCATGGCCTGCCCTATCCAGCCAACGTAGAGGTAGCACACGCAATGGAAGCAGCGATACGGAACGAGAGAGCTGTTCCTGCCACGGTGGGTATTCATGATGGGAAGATCGTGATCGGCCTTAACAGAGACGAGATCGAGCGACTGGGCACGGCACACCCTGTGCTGAAGGTGAGCCGGCGTGACCTGGCAGTAGCGTTGGCGACCGATCAAATGGGTGCAACGACAGTCGCGGGAACAATGCTCTGTGCAAGTATAGCTGGCATTCGCTTCTTTGCCACCGGAGGTATCGGCGGAGTACACCGGGGCGCAGAGACAAGTATGGACATCTCCGCCGACCTGACTGAGCTGAGCCGCACACCAGTACTCGTTGTCTGTGCCGGAGCAAAGTCAATCCTGGATCTCGACCTCACCCTGGAATATCTTGAGACCCAGGGAGTACCCGTAATTGGCTGGCAGACAGACGAGTTTCCTGCCTTCTATGTGCGATCCAGCGGGCGGCATTTGACCCATAGAGCCGATGACATCTTTACTGTCGCGGCCATCGCTCGTACACAATGGGAATGCAACCTCCAGGGTCTCGTCATTGGATGTCCCATTCCAGAAGAGTATGCAATGGAACCAGGTCCACTCGAGGCCGCCACTGAGGAAGCGCTCCGCCTGGCAAAGGAAGAAGGCATTCGTGGATCAGCCACAACACCATTTCTGCTCTCACATGTCGCTAAGGTAACCGCTGGCGAAAGCATCGAGGCAAATAAAGCGCTGCTAATCAATAATGCCCGCTGGGCGGCACGCTTTGCTCATGCATATTACAGCAATCTAAAAGGTTGATTTCCTGGCGCATTACGACTACAATACAAACAAATACGAACTTATCCAGGGCATGAACCAACCTGACTTATTTATTTCGTGCGGGGCAACCGCGTACTGCAAGCATAGCCCCGGCAAAGGAGCGTTGTATCGTGACTGTTAGATACGGTAAAGTTTTTGGAGATATCATCCTCACTATACTTTGGGTCTGCGTTTTCCTATATATCAGACCTACACTTGTTATCGATTTCGGTGCTGGCATTATTGTAAACTTCAAGCTCACACTGATCGTTTTAGGACTCCTCATTTTAATTTTCTACAATATCTTATACCCCGCAAGCACTGAGATAACCAAGCTAAGCATGACCTGCTCAGTCACTATTATGTGGTTGTCTGTGCTCCTCTTCTACCACTTTCAACCGCTCCAGGGAACCGAACTCCAGTATGCAGCAGGAAAGCTATATGATGGTGCTGTCGGCTTCTTTACTCTTGTAGGGGGATTAGCCGTCTGCGTGTTGTGGGTACGTTTCTTCTCAGACGAAATCTCGTTAGAGGAATAACAAATTCGCGTGCGCGTTCATGATTTTTAATCTGTAGGTGCCGATTTATCGCGCACACCGCCGATTCATCGGCCCTCGCATCCCTGATTCCTAATGGCGGAAATGCCGCTGACCTGTAAAGATCATCGCAATAGCGTGATGGTTCGCCATCCGAATTGATTCCTCGTCGCGAATCGAGCCACCTGGTTGAATGATCGCAGTAATGCCAGCTCTTGCCGCGGCCTCTACGCTATCCGCGAAAGGAAAGAAAGCGTCGGAAGCCAGCACCGATCCTCGCGCCCGGTTCTCCGCTTTCTCTAAGGCAAGTTGTACACTGGCCACGCGGTTCATCTGTCCTGCTCCAACACCTACGACTGCCAGCTTGTGTGCCAACACAATGGCATTGGATTTCACGTGACGCACGACCTTCCAGGCAAACATCAGGTCTGTTACCTCTTCTAAAGTTGGCTCACGCTCAGTTACAACACGATACGACACCTCTTGCTCATCCATAGCGTCGGGTGTTTGTAACAATAGACCACCGCTGATACTTCGTACATCGAACTGGCTGGTGAGCGTTGCTTGCTTACTTGCGCCATTCAAACTATGTTTATCAAGCGCATAATGTGTCGCCAGCAAGCGCAGGTTCTTTTTCATGCGCAGGATGCCAAGAGCTTCGGGTGTAAATTCTGGGGCAATGATCGCCTCGTAGAACAATTGGCTAATCTCTCGAGCAGTTGCTGCGTCAAAAGGACGGTTGCTGCCAATGATTCCACCAAATGCTGAAATGGGATCGCCAGCGTGAGCCTTTTTGTATGCCTCAAGCAGTGTGTCATCACAGGCCAGGCCACATGGATTGGTATGCTTGATGATGACCACCGCTGGAGCAGTGAAACTGCTCACCGCCGCAAGCGCAGCATTGAGATCAAGCAGATTGTTAAACGAGAGTTCTCTACCGTGTAACACTTCCGCATCAGCCACAGTTGGATGCGTAGCAGTAACAGGGACTCCACCCCAACGATAAAATGCAGCGAGTTGATGCGGATTCTCGCCATATCTCAAAGGCTGAATGCGCTCCAGAGCAAGCGTCAGGTTTTCAGGGAAGTTTTCCGGTTCAGAGGTCTGCATGCGCAAATATTCAGCAATAGCGGTGTCATAGCTAGCTGTATGCTGAAAGGCAATAGCAGCAAGGCGGCGGCGAGTGTTGAAACTGACCTCACCCAGCTCTCTCCACTCTTGCATCACAGGCGCGTAATCTTGTGGCCGTACCAGCACGATTACATCCTGAAAATTCTTGGCTGCAGCGCGAATTAAAGCGACACCACCAATATCGATCTGTTCCAGGGCTTCGCTCATCGTTGTATTTGAGTGAGCGATTGTATTGATAAAGGGATAGAGATTCACAACCACGATATCTATAGGGACGATACCATGATCCTGCAATTCTTGCGTATGGGTAGTACTCTCACGACGAGCAAGGATGC
Organism: Chloroflexota bacterium; assembly: GCA_046726675.1. Taxonomy (GTDB): domain Bacteria; phylum Chloroflexota; class Ktedonobacteria; order Ktedonobacterales; family Ktedonobacteraceae; genus DATMNR01. The sequence continues at coordinate 4,963 of JBKPBA010000441.1, read as the reverse complement.
CTCCAAAAATAGCGGGATGTAAGGTCTTAACTCTCCCATCGAGTATCTCTGGAAATCTGGTAAGCGCACTGACAGGCTCTGCTTCAATACCATCTGCCCTAAGAGCGCTGGCTGTACCGCTAGTTGAGAAAATCGTGACGTCATGGGCCTGTAATTCGCGCGCTAATTCTGTAAGGCCATCACGCTTAGCAGCACTGATGATTGCTTGCATGCGATTATCCTTTCAGTTCAGTTTTCAGGCGATTGTCTCTAATTTTTCGTGGCTTATGTTGTCTACTACTCGAGTTACGATTCTCCTGCTCACAACCGTCGACAGCACAATTGAGGTCGTAAGCAGTCCATACTCAGATAGCCTGTCGATAAGTGATTCCAGATGCTCAACAGAAGAGGCCATGACCTTCATGATTAAAGAGTCACTACCTGTTACACGGTGACATTCGAGCACCTCTGGAATTTCTTGAGTCGAAGCGGTTAAACGTGTGCATCTCTCCCCAGGGGAGTTACTGATGCGAATAATAGCAGTGATGGGATACCCAATCTTAGCCGTATTTACCTCCGCTCGATAGCCAGTAATAATGCCTGCATCCTCCATTCTCCGCACGCGCTCCGCTACTGCGGGTGAAGAGAGTCCAACTCGTTGCCCAAGCTCGCTAAAAGAGAGTCTGGCATTCTCCTGTAGCGCCTCTAGAATGTGCCATCCTGTCTCATCGAGTAGTCTTTCGTTTTCTAAAGCCATTTCCGTTTTTACCTTTGCATTTTAATATATATCGCCATTATCCCTTAGTTTTCCCATTCATTATAGCACAATTTACTTGTATAATTTCAATATGAAAGGCGATGAGCCAATGAAAAACTTACAGAAGAACAAATCTTAAAAGTCAATGAAGAAATAGGAGGCTTATCATGGAGATAGTACTCGTCCTACTACTCGCGTTTATAGTACTTGATCTTGCAGCCTGGCGTTGGGGTGTTAACAGCACTGAAGACTTTAACAGTCGCGAATGGGACAAGCGGAAAAATTGGGGAGCAATCTAAACGATCGTTTGAAAAATGGGTGTAGGAGCGCAATGAAGTGCGCCCGCCTGCGAGATGACCCTCGTCGCGGGTGCACTTCATTGCGCCCCTACATTTATTACCTGATTGATTGAACACTCTACAGGGATTAACGCCCGCCGCGAGCCTGCTGGTAGCGACGCGCAATCTCATCCCAGTTGACTACATTCCACCAGGCGTTAAGGTACTCGGGACGGCGATTCTGGTATTTGAGATAGTAGGCATGCTCCCAGACATCGTTGCCCATCACTGGATACAAACCATCCATGAGCGGGCTGTCCTGGTTTGCGGTAGAGATAACCTGCAGCTTTCCACTCGAGTCAAGCACAAGCCATGCCCAACCTGAGCCGAAGCGCTTGGTGCCTGCATCGTTAAAAGCCGTTTTGAAAGCGTCGAAGGAACCGAATGTCTGCTGGATAGCATTGGCAAGGTCGCCGGTTGGCTGACCACCACCATTGGGTTTCATAATATTCCAGAACATGGTGTGGTTGGAGTGACCACCCGCGTTATTGCGCAAAGCCGTGCGAATACTTTCAGGTACCTGGTTGATGTTTCGCAGCAGGTCATCGACGGACATCGAAGCAAATTGATCATAGCCCTGCAGCGCGTTATTCGCATTGGTAACATACGCTTGATGGTGCTTGTCATGATGTAGTTGCATGGTCTGTGTGTCGATGTACGGCTCTAGCGCATTGTAATCATACGGAAGTGGTGGAAGTTCGAATGCCATGATTTACATTCTCCTTATTGGCAATAATAATGGGTTACCACTGGTTTCATCTCAAACCCTTGTCTTACCCCTTTTTAAACTCGCAGTATTCGAGTCACACAGGATAAGAAGAGACGACACATAAACGTTCTCCGTATCTAGTTGTATTAGATAGGCAAGCAAATGTCAAGCTCAAGAGGACTGACAGTCACAACGGCGTCGAGTTGTTATCAAGGAATATTTCATGGTACATTAAATAAGACGAACTGGATACACAAGAATGAGGTGATACATGTCTCAGTTTGATACCATAACACTGGCTGGAGGATGCTTCTGGTGTACAGAGGCCATTTTCAACAGACTCAAAGGTGTAACATCTGTCGTTCCAGGGTACGCGGCATCCCAGGTAGCAAACCCATCTTATAAAGAGGTATGTACAGGTCGAACCGGTGCGGCGGAAGCTATTCAGATAACGTATGACCCTTCCATTATTTCCTATGATACATTGCTAGAAATATTCTGGCATACGCATGATCCTACAACACTGAATCGTCAGGGTAATGACGTCGGAACACAATATCGATCAGCAATTTTCTATCGTAATGATGAGCAAAAACAGATTGCCCTCGCATCAAAAGCAGCACTAGAAAAATCAGGTGCCTATAATAAGCCGATCGTTACCGAAATTGTCCCTTTCACCAACTTTTATACAGCCGAGGACTATCACAAAGATTATTATGACAGAAACCGCTCTCAAGGGTACTGTATGTATGTGATAGACCCCAAAGTAAAGAAGTTACTGAAAGAATATAAAAATGTCGTAAAAGACGAAAACGTCTGATAATTTCATCCATGAAACTTCAAGACCCCCGGCCCGGCAAATGGCAGCTTTTTCGCATCTGGGCAGCCATCGGGCTACAATCCTTTGGTGGTGGAGCATCGACGACGTTTTTAATACAGCGTGCGTTTATTGAGAAGCATAAATGGCTATCAATGGAAGAGTTTTCTTACTTATGGAATTTATGCATCCTCACACCTGGCATTAATCTCGTGGCGCTAACAGTCCTGATTGGAAAGAAACTGGGTGGAACGTGGGGTATCGCTATCTCTCTTGCTGGTATGCTCCTGCCAAGCGCAACAATTACCTGTCTATTAGCTGCTATCTTTATTCAAATAGAGAATATAGCAGCAGTCCAGGCTATTTTTCGTGGCGTAATACCGGCGACAGGTGGCATCATGTTAGTTGTCGGACTTAATTTTGCGCTTCCTCTCATTCGAAAAGGCTATAAAGAAGGCTTTTTCTTTTTGATTGTAAGCGCTATTGTCACCATTGCCTGTGCGTTTGCCGTCATTTTCTTGAAGCTCTCAGTGATCATTGTAATTGTCGGAGCGGCTTTCCTCGGTACGCTCTTCTTTTCATCAAGATCAACCCCTCGTCTTCATGAAGACGAGTAAGGAGAGCCGCTATGATCAATCCATTTATCTACTTTCTCCTATTCCTGAAAGCATCGCTCTTTTCAACCGGCGGCTTTAGTAATTTGCCCAGTCTACATCAGGATTTGATAGCCAACGGCTGGGCCAAAGAAGTTGATTTCGGACAATCTATTGCCATTGGACAAATAAGCCCCGGGCCAAATGGGCTATGGGTAATCAGCCTGGGCTATCTCACCTATGGTTTACCCGGCGCACTGCTCGCATTGATTGCGATTACTCTCCCTGCACTGCTGGTGCTTGTCGTCTCTGCTGGGTATACACGAATCGAGCATCAAACCTGGGTGCAAGGCGCTATGCGGGGTGTCTCACTTGCCGTTGTCGGCCTCCTACTCGTGGTCGTCTGGACAATTCTACACCAACCTGGAGTAGACTGGAAAGGAATGCTCATAGCCGCAGTCGCCTTCGGCTTAGCTTTGAGTCGTAAGGTAAACATTCTGATTATTCTAAGTCTGGCAGGACTGGCGGGATATCTCTTGTATCGATAACCCATCAACATCAGATGAACAGTTACTGCCGCTCATTTAGTGGCACAAATTGCTGTTCGGTTGGACCAGTATATTCAGATTCGGGGCGGATCAGGCGATTGTTTGCTACCTGCTCCAGAATATGCGCGGTCCAGCCTGCTACACGACTCGCTGCGAAAGTGGGAGTGAACAGATCTCCTGGTAGACCAACCGATGACAGCACTACAGCCGAATAGAACTCAACGTTGGTGTAGAGACGATGACCCGGTTTCTGTTCTTCCAATAAAGCCAGCGCAAATTCTTCAACCCTGCGAGCCAGGGCAAATCGCTCTGGGTCTGCAAGTCGTGCCATTTCTCGTAGCTCCTCCGCTCGTGGATCCTCTGTCTTGTAGACCCGGTGACCAAAACCCATCAAACGATCACTCCGCGCCAATGCATCACGCAGCCAGTTTTCAGCCCGATCTTGGGTACCAATTGCTTCGAGCATATCCTGCACTTTTGAGGGTGCGCCACCATGCAAAGGCCCCTTAAGCGCTCCAATAGCGCCTACCACTGCTGAGGCAATATCTGATTCGGTGCTTGCTATGACACGCGCTGTGAAGGTCGAAGCGTTCATCCCGTGATCTGCCAATAGAACGAGATAAGCGTTCAATGCTTTCACATGCTCTTCCTTTGGCATCTGGCCGCTGAGCAGGTAAAGGTAATTGGCTGCATAACCTATCTCGGGATGCGGCTCTAATGGCTCCAGTCCATTCCGCATCCTGTGGAAAGCTGCCAGGATAAGCGGAAAGCGTTCGGTCAGAGCAATGGCCTGGTCAAGAGTCGGTTTGCCTTGAATTGTTGCTGCACCTAGTGCCGAAACTGCTGTACGCAAGATATCCATAGGCGCTGTTGTTGGCGGTAAGTCTTTCAGAACCTGCAAAACTGCCGTTGGTAAGGTGCGCTCTTCCAGCATCTGCACTTTCAGATCTACCAGTTCCATTTTAGTCGGCAGCTTACCATACCAGAGCAGATAAGCAATTTCCTCGAACGAGGTCGTACGAGCAAGATCATGAATGTTGTAGCCACGATATATGAGCCTTCCGGCCGCTCCCTCTACTTCGCTAAGCGCGGTTGTTGCTGCTATCACGCCCTCCAAACCACCACGATTCTGTTTGACCGTTGAAGTTGTTCCTGATGTCTCCTCTGTCATCTTTTTGCTCCTTTGCATTGCAGGGTATTCAATCCCTGTCAGCATATGAAT
>JBKPBA010000440.1:0-6440 GCA_046726675.1 Chloroflexota bacterium | reverse complement strand
ATTCTGCTCCGCGCTCTATGAACGGGTGGCCATCATTGTGACCACTAATTTGCGCTTTGCTGAGTGGAGTAGTGTGATGGGTGGGGATGAGCGCATGTCAGCAGCGCTCTTGGATCGCCTCACGCACAGGGCTACGATCATCGAATTTGTCGGCACCTCGTTCCGCTTTCGCCAGCAGTTACAGCGGCAAGAACTGCAGAGTGGCACGTCTGTCGATGTGGCGCAAACGGACGAAGAGGAGATGGCTGAGGAGAGTTCGCTTCCCTAACGCAAACACACACTGGCGAGGTCTGGCTCATTTTTCGATTGTAAAAGATACTCATGCTGTCCCTGGCCTACTTTTCACTTGTAAAATGATCCACTTTTCAATTGTTCTCTATCAGACTCTGGTCTGAATTTGGCTAACTATTCGATCGTAAATTGGTCTGCTATTCACTTGACAAAAACACGGGTCCCTATCAGTGGGTTCGCAATCCGATGTATCTGGCGGTTCTTGCGATGGTGATCGGGCAAGCCATCCTCTTTCGCTCTTTCTTGCTGGTCGGATATGCTCTGCTGGTATGGGGAGTAGTTTACCTGTTTGTCGTCTTTGTGGAGGAACCCTCTTTGCACCACCAATTTGGAGAGAGCTATGAAAGCTATCTGCGTACGGTTCCGCGATGGCTTCCTCGTTTCCTCCTTCGATGATGCGCCCACACAGCCAGGTGGAAGGGGAAGCACGTTAATGCGCGATTCAACTCGAATGGGAGGCTGATTGATCATGACGACGTTTCTTTTCACGACCTTGCCTACCAATGATCTCGGCTTGCTGACGCGGTCCCTGCCGATTGCCCGTGAACTGAGAGAGCAGGGACACACGATCGTGTTCTGCAGCCCAGCTAAGGCCCCCAGCCGCTTGATTGCCGAAGCGGATTTTGACAACCTTGTCCCCAGACACCCGATCTACGACCTCATGAGGGGGGAACAAAGCCTGCAAGGGCTTGTTCATTTCATCACACAGGGCCAATGGAAACAGCGCTCTGACACCTTCTTCCGTTTCCTCCGTCAGCTCATCCCGGCCTTGCCTCTCAAGTCAGCGCCCACCACCTTAGAAGTCTGGAATATGGATCATGCAGGGGCGCTGATGGGTCTGTTGAATGAAGGCTTCGTTCGCACCAGTTGTTCGGCCTTACAGGCGACGATGGTCGACTGTGGGGCGGACGTGGTCGTGGACTTTTGGAATCCCCTGGCGGTGATAGCTGCTCGGGCGCAGAACCTCCCCGTGATCACGGTCATTCAGGCCGATGCCCATCCTGCCAGCCAGGGCTTCATCTGGTGGAAGACGCCCCCTGCCCATCTGCCCACGCCGGTCCCCGTGGTGAACAAAGTGCTTGCCGAGAACGGGCTTCCACCGGTCAGCACGCTCGGGGAGTTGTGTGTGGGTGATCTGACCTTAGTCGTGGGCATACCCCAGACCGATCCGCTTCCTGCTACTGCTGATGTCACCTACGTTGGGCCGATCCTGTGGCAAAAGCCGGGAGCGACCTTGCCAGATCGGATTGAGAGTCTCGGAAGGGAAAAGCCCCTGATTTGGGTGTATTCTGGGAATCCGCGCTATGCGACGAAGAGCGAAACGTTGGACTCGATGGTGGTGATACGCGCTTGCATCGCTGCGCTGGCAAATGAAGACATGCATGTGGTCTTGACCACGGGGCATCACCCCTTGCCGAAGGAGGTGCTTCCTTTGCCAGCCAACTTTCACCACGAACCCTACGTTCCAGGATTGGCGATGGCAGAGAGGAGTGACGTGCTGATCCACCACGGGGGCTATGGCTCTTGCCAGACCGGACTCTACATGGGCAAACCTGCTGTCATCATCCCGACCTACGCAGAACGCGAGAGCAACGCGCGCCGGATGGTGGCGTTAGGCGCGGCAGCTCTGGTGCCAGTCGAGCATGATCGCGGGAAGAAACGGGTCTCAGTGGAAGCATTGCGGGCGGCGGTCAGGCGCGTGCTCACGGATCCGTCTTTCGCCTCCCATGCCGCTCACGCGGGAAATCAGCTGCGGGCGTATGGAGGAGCAGCTCAAGCGGCACGCCTCATTGAGCGATTTAGTCAGAGCGCCGGTGTGGGATGAGCAGACAGAGGAAGGGCCCTCAGGATGAAGATCCCGCGCCTCTTGAAGATCGTGTTTGTATGAAGGCTTGCTTACTACAGGATTGACAAAGATACCACCAGGAGAACGTGGTAATTTATACAGTATAGCACCGATTAAGAAGAAACAAGTGAGGTTTCGCCACATATTCGGCTCTGACACAGGTTTGGTGATAAGCTCATCTATAGATAGGTTGAAAGTTTTTCCCCGAAGGCTGAGCGTTTCCCTGAAGGTTGAGCAAGCCATCGATGTTTCTGAAAAAAGAGGAGCCACTTGTCATTTGACAGGTTACATAATCTGTCTGCCAAATAAGATGCCACGCTGCCAGGCGCTTTCAGCAGATCACCTCTGCCGCATAAGCTGGCGTGGATAGTGAATCGCTCTTTTTCCCTTTTGTCTTCCTCTCTTCTTCATGAACTCTTCTTCTCTTTCGCCAAGATATTTGGCAGAAACGCCAAAAATGCGGCAAAATGGTCGCATTTTTGGCAAATCTCAGGTATACTTACCTCGTGAGATGGAAAGCGAGACGTATTGATACACAGCTCGAGGAAAGACGGTCATGAGGATGACGGCTGAAGAATTCCATGCCTGGAGCCAACGTCTCCAGTTCACCTCAGAAACCGAGGCGCTCATCGCGGCTATTCGATCTTCCCCTCCGGTTCGCCGCGTGCGCGGGCATGCCAACAATATCACTGGGCGTTACCCCAGCCCCAAAATGCAGTGCTCCATCCAGTTTGAAAGTGAGCATGTGGAGTTGTGGGCCATCTACGCCATGGAGGGCGACGACGATGTGCTGGAGTTTTACGACCAACCCTCGCGCATCCCGCTCAGTTATCGCGCCAAATCAGGTCGTAAGACCACGCAGTGGCACACCCCGGACTTTTTTGTCTTACACCGCCAGCCGACAGCTTGAAAGGAGCCTATGCCATGCCAACCGATCAGACGAAGCGCAAAGAGGTATGGGGTCGTTGGGTCGCAGCTCTGTGCGCCAGGGACCTCCGCCGGGCGGAGGAAGTGGCGGAGGAGATGTGCGACCAACACTACGTTGTGCATAATCCCAAGCTCCCCGAGTATGGGCGAGGTCCTGCCGCTGCGAAGGCATTCGCCCACTACGTCATCACCCATTACGTAGATATCCACCTCACGTTGGAGGACTTCTTTGGGGAAGGCGACAAGACGGCGGTGCGCAGCACGGTGCGCTTCACGATCGCAGCGACCGGGCAGAAGGTGTGGTATCCTGTGCTTAACATCATGCACTGGGTTGGCGACAAGCTGGTCGAACGGTGGGAGCTCAGCGGACCACCCGAGGAACAAGCCTAGCGGGGACATGTACCGGAAGCTCGACCAGGTCATGCGAGCTGCTGAGCCGTCACCGCTGTGTGGTCGAACGCGTCTTGGCCTGGCTCACGCGCTTCCCCAGGTTGAGGGTTCGCTAGGAGTGGCGCGAAGACGTACATCTGGCCTTCCGACTGGGGCGTGCTCACTGCTCAGCTTGCAAGCATGTTAAGAAAGGAGATTCCACCTTAGTAACCGCGATTTTTGAGTCTTGACTTTCTAGGTTACTTTAGTGCGTCTTGTTTTGTCGAGAGTGGTGAGAGAGGAACTCCGGCGTGAAATTCTTTCTTGTGCTTCGCCATAAAGGTTGGCTCTGATTCAATCAGAGCGCTGAGAACGAGTAATGAGAGGAATTTCAAGTCTATGAAGCGTGATTGCTCTTGCGGGTGCAGATGAGGGTGTGACAGACCAGCGGTCTTAGCCGGTTCGGCTCCCCTTGCCCGCCTCCGCGAAGAACTCCACCAAGACAGGAGCAAGGACCTGCGGGTCGACATTGTGCGGCTGGCCTGGGAGGGACCTCAGCTGCGCATTGGGCAGGACGGATGCCAGGGCCTGCGCAGCGGCGTGGAAGAAAGGGTCAGCTGTTCCACCGTCGAGAACGAGGGTGGGAATCGTGACGGAGGCGGCTTGCTTTACTGGGACCAGGCTGTCTCCCATGACAGCGGCATCGTAGGCCAGGGTTGGCGCTATGGCTTCCTGAGCTGCCCACCAGGGTTCGCTGCGGGCCGCTTCGATGAATTCGGGCGGAAGACCGACTTGGGTCATGAAGAGCGCGGCGGCGTCACCACGACGACCCTGAGCCAGCAGCTCGCCCAAGCGCGTTTCGTACTCCTTAAAACGCCGGAGGTCATCCTCGTCAACGCTGAATGGCGGCTCCCACAGCGCCAGCTTGGTGATGGGGAGTCCGTGAGCGGCTGCCAGGAGGCCCAGGATCGCACCGGAGGACGAGCCCCACAGGGAAGCTGATCCGCCAGCTTCGGCAATGAGAGCTTCGAGATCTTCGAATTCGCGCTCGACGGCGAACGGCAAGGTGTCGGAACTGTCGCCTCGCCCCCGACGGTCGTAGTTGTAGATGGTGAAGTGCGATGAAAGCCTCTCGGCTAGGGCCGTATTTGCTCCGTGCGAGGTCGACGCCCCAGAGATCAGGATAACTGCCGGTCCCTTCCCCAGCTGATCGTACGCGATAGAGGTGCCGTCTTTGGATATGACCTTCCTCATAGTGGTTCTCCTTGTGTGTTCATCGACATGGATAGTATCAGTCAACTCCACCTTGTGGCTTTCAAATTGAAGAGTCCGACCCATCTTGCGGGAAGCATACGCACCGCTGACAGTGCTGGCTCGTGACCCAACCCGGCGCATCCGATGGGAGGGGCGCAGATCTTTTAGCACCTGACAGGTCGAGCTTGGCAGGTGAAGAGAGGTACACCAGTCTTGACATTGGACGACGGTTAGCCTGATGGCCCCATCCCTTCAGGAACAACCAACAAAGCTGCCAAAGCATCGGAGAAAACGCCACGCTCTTCATGTCTGAGCATACGCTATTTTCAGGCGATTTGCAATGGATGCCACCAAAGGGGGTGTGCGTAGGATTTTTGCACCAGCGAAGTGGCTGACAAGTTATGCCAACCGCCGCCGGAGAAAAGGACGTCGCCAGGGATGGGTGGCGGCAGGTCGAGTCGGTTGGCTCCCTGTCCGTTCCGCTACGGGGAGTGTCTGCTGTGTGACGGTGACCATGCCTGCGGGTGGCTGCTCGGGGTGGTCGGACGCTTGGGTCTGGACCGGGGGAATAGCCGGGGAAGCTGGCTCGTCTGCGGCCTGAGCTGAGGACCGAGCCGCCCGCTGCCTGCGCTGAGCCTGCGCCTCTTGCTGCAACCGCTGGCGGATCGCTTGCCAGCCCTTGTCCCAGCGATCATTACAGGCCAGATTGCGCAGCGCGAGCACGGCGTTCACCTGTTCTGGTTCCCAACGCATCCCTGCTCCTTTCATGCGGCTTTGCACCACGAGCTTGTTGGCACTCTCCCCACCCACCAACACTTCCACTCCCAATCGGATAGCCCTGCGCCTGAAAGGTCGCATACGCCAGCATCGCTTGCCGTTCGCGCAAATAGGCTAGCTTCTTGGTGATCATCTCCACTGCTGACTCGACGTGACTCTGCTGCATCAGGGTTTGCAACCGACTCAGTTCGGCGAGTACCTTGTCTGCTTCTCCTGTTTTCAATTCGTGTCGTTGGTGCTTGAGCCAGTGCTGGAAACGGGCCTGTTTGAACTTGGTGCGCTCCTCCACGGTGAGGAGTTCCTCTGGGCAAGGCAACTGCTCGTGAGCGGCTTGGCCCGCTTGCGCCACATACTCCATGGCATGAGCCCGCATCTAGGATGCGCACTGCATCCTGGCGATGGTAGTCCACAAACTTGGGGATCCAGTCCGCTCCATCGCTCACCGCACACACCGTCTCCGCCTTCTCTCCCCCCCGCTCGTGGATTTCCACCAGGGCGGTTTGCTGAAACTGCCCAGACTCGCTCATGCGCGAAAAGTACGTCAGCTCACGTGTATGCACCACCCGTTCTCCTCGCTCCTCCACTGGCTCATTGACCACCCCCAGCGCCACCGTCTTGACCTCTTTCCACTCTCCTCCCACCATTTGGATGTAGCAGCCATCCAGGCTCATCAACTCCACCTTTGGCCCCGCTGGGCTTTCCGCTCGCTCTTGCAGCAGCGTGGCCGTTTGCTCCTCCTGGATACGCACTTGCGCCGCTCCCGCCTGCTCTGTCACCTGGCGCAGCGTCGCTTCCGCCACCTGCACCCCCGTGAAAAAGGCCAACTCGCGGCTGGCGGGGCGAAAGGGCATCCAGGTGCTCAAGCGCACCATGCTCTCTTCCAGCCGTGGGGTAAATGCCACTTTGGCTCGCAGCCCTAACTCCTCATCCAGGGGGAAAAAAGCCCACCCGACAGGTGAGACAGTAACTGTAACTG
>JBKPBA010000439.1:0-9766 GCA_046726675.1 Chloroflexota bacterium | reverse complement strand
GAGTTAGAGCTCCAAAAAGACAAAGAAGAACGTGAGAAAACCAAACAGGAATTAATCGCTTCATGGAAAGAAGAACATAAGCAAAAACAACAAGAAACGTGAGCATTTCTACCCTATCGCTGGCCCCCAAGACGTCACATTATCGGGCGTAATCACAATCACTGAATGCTTTTCCAACTCCATGGTCCTGTATTGAACGTAGCGTTCGCGTAGCAAGAGCAGCGCCTGCCCATGCAGGGAATCTTCTGGATGAAGCAATCCGGTATGTCCATGTACCAGCACATAACCCAGGCGTGACCAGTCATCATCATACTGATCGATCAGTAGGGAGGCTTCGTGACGTGCTTCGATGTTGCGTACTCGTCGCAATTTGCTTTCGTCAACCTTCTTCGGTTTTTCATCCAGTGGTATGTAAAAACGTGTACCATCAAAAGCATAGCAGACAGGCACAATGTGCGGATGTCCATCAACATCAGCAGTGGCCAGACGGGCAACTCGCTGTGCATATGTGAAAACAATCTCAGTTTCTGTTAATGTTGTGCGATTTGGCATATTTTCCTCTATTGCAACATTCCCATATTTCGGAGATACTATACCTGTGAAATGTAAAGGTATCTCTTGCTGATGCCCGGTAGTATCTGACAATGCTTGTAAATCACAATTCACAAGATACCTGTGAAAGGAACCAAATACTATGTCTCATACCAATATCAAGCTCTATGGTACCAACTGGTGTAGTGATTGCAAACGCAGCAAGAAATTTCTGGGAGAACAGCGCGTCCATTACGATTTTATCAACATCGAAGAGGATATGGAAGGCCAGGCTTTCGTACAGAAGCTACAAAATGCAGGACTTACAATCCCGACCATCGTATTTGAAGATGGTTCAACTCTCATTGAGCCATCAAATGCAGAACTTGCGGCAAAACTTGGGCTAGAAACGAAAGCTAAGTGCGAGTTTTATGATCTCATCATTGTGGGAGGTGGACCAACCGCTCTAACTGCGGCAATTTATGGAGCGCGCGATGGCTATGACGTGCTGGTCATCGAACGTAGTAGTCTGGGAGGACAGTCTGGCATTACCGAGCGTCTTGATAATTATCCTGGTTTCCCCGAAGGGGTGACAGGCGCAGAATTTGCCGAGCGCATCATCGAGCAGTCGAAGCGCTATGGCGTCGAACTCCTCTCCGCGCAGAATGTGGTAAATGTCGGCAACGATAAGGATGCGCACTTTGTCGAAACTGATTCGGGGCATCGATACCGTAGCAATGCTGTTTTGATTGCTACAGGTTCGACCTATAAACGCCTTGGAGTTCCAGGAGAGAGAGACTACATTGGCGCAGGAGTGCATTTCTGCGCAACCTGCGATGGTCCATTTTACAAAGGGCGCGAAGTAGCAGTCATTGGGGGCGGAAATAGCGCTGTTGAAGAGGCTGCTTTCTTGACACGTTTTTGCCCCAAGGTCACACTTCTGGTACGAGGTTCCGAACTGACGGCGAACAAGATAGCTACTGATAAAGCGCTAAATTCACCGGAAATAGAAGTACTTTTCAATACGGAGGTCGTCGAGTTCAAAGGCAAGGATAATCACCTGGATACTGTCTTCTACAAAAATAGAAAGACAGGAGAGATTAACGAGTTGCACGTTCCAGGCGTCTTCGTCTTTATCGGCCTGTCGCCGAACAGCAAACATTTCAAAGATATTGCCAAACTGGATGCCCAGGGTTTCATAATGACGGGTATCGACTTTCAGACCAGTACAGAGGGTATCTTCGCCGCCGGTGATGTACGCTCAGGCAGCACCAAGCAGTTGGTCAGCGCGGCAGGTGAGGGAGCTGCTGCAGCCCTAGCCATCCGCGAGCACTTGCGTGGTCACGATGCCCATACTTTGGAGAAGGCATTAGTTGGAACAGCGTCAAGCTGAGGGTCTTTTTCGTCCTTTGTAAGTGTTAGGAGCGGGGATTTCCCCGCTCCATTGTTGCAAGATACGCTTCTACATACCAACAAGGCCTTTAGTTATTGACATATAGCTGAGCATCTTGCAGATGCGGTGTGATTTGCAACTACAACAACCCTTTACTTTGCAAGAAAGAAGTTGCGACTTCTTTGACTGCCTCGCTGACAGATGTTCCACTGGCTTTTTTCGTTGATACCTGCTGCTGTAAGGCAATGCTCACATCAGTTGTCAGATACGGTGCCAGCGGATTGAGAGCATTGGCAATACCAGGATCGCTCTGCAGCACGGAGTCACGTACAATAGGCGCAGGATGGAATTCTGTAAACCCATGCTTATCATCATTGAGGAAGATAAAGCCTTGTGTTAGAACAGATCCATCAGTTGTGTAGCACTCGGTAACATTTGCTGCCCCGCTCTTCACGGCGGAGAAACCGATTGAATAGTCAACCTTCTTCACTGATTTGAAACTGGCTGTTTTGAATCCATAAGTTGCCTCTAAATTATCGAAGAAGGTAACACCATCACTCTGTGTTGCCAGCGTCAACTGCGGTACCTTAGGAGCCAGTTGCGAAAGGGTGGTGACCCCTAGCTTCTGAGATTCTGCCTGTGACGTACAAAGGGCGTAACCATCGTTCAAAGGCGCTTGATCGAGCCACGTAATGTGGTACTGTTGCTCGAAGCCGTTCTTGACAGTCTGATAATCCTGTTGTGGATTGTAGGATGACTTAACCTGCAGGATATTCAGCCCTGTCCCAGTAAACTCTGGATAGAGATCAATTGCGCCGCTCTTGAGTGCATTAAACACGACAGGGGTCTGACCTAGAGCTAATTTTGGGTGAACAGTATAGCCAGCTTTCTGAAGCAGCAAGACATACATCTCACCAAGTAGCTGAGCTTCGGGATCGAGTTTGCTCCCAACTGTTATTGGCGCTTTTGTTGGCGTAGATGTACCACCGCCGCTAGAAGAACTTCCAGAGGAACCACCACATGCTGCCAAGATGAGCATGGGTATGAGAGCGAACAGTAAAAAGAACTTCGCTCCTAATGAATGCTTGAGACTAGTCATGTTAACCTCCTAAAACTTATAACGAACCAATGAAAATTGTGCAAATACAATACTGCACGAAATCCAGTACGGGATCTACATCCAATAGGGGGAATGGCGGGCGACCATCAAGGTCCACCCAGCCACTCCTCACCACACTCGCCCCTACGGGAGGAAATTTCCCCCGGAAGGATGGAGAGGCTCCTGTACTGTCTTGCATCCTGCCTGCCACCCGGTCACGGCAGGCAGGATGCAAGGCTATGCATTGGCTATTGCTGCCTGCTCCTGCACTTTCAGGCCTTCAGGAGTCAAGGCGCGCTGTAACCAACTCATAAACACTTCTACGAGCATTGCCAGAATGGCTACGGAGACAGCTCCAACGATGAGTTCTGTATAATTGAAAGTATTGAAACCGTCTACAATGTAATCCCCGTAGCCTCCTGCACCGATAAATGCGGCCAGCGTTGCGGTCGCGATGATCTGCACTGCCGAGGTGCGAATGCCTGCTGCAACTAGTGGTATGACGAGTGGCGCTTGTATTTGGGTGGCGATCTGCATGGTCGTCATCCCCATTCCCTTTGCTGCCTCAATCATAGCTTGGTCAATTCCGCGAATTCCTGTGTACGTATTGAGCAAGATAGGTGGGATGCCTATCACGATCAAGGCAATAACAGCAGGTAATAAGCCGATGCCAAAAATAGGGACAAACAATATGAGAACTGCGATAATGGGAATTGCGCGCAACAGGCCGCTCGCGTTTAGTGCAAGAAAAGCAAGGAACGCATTGCGTGAGACCAGTGCTCCCAGGGTAACTCCAATGATTATCGCCACAGCAATAGAAAAGCCACAGATCTTCAGATAATCGATGGTATGTCCCAGAAAGTCGTTAGCAGGGTCCAGGATAAAGTTGATATATTGCATTGAAACCGATCTCTCCCTTCTATGCAATCGACACTGCGCCACGTCCCCGGTTAAGCTCTGCTTGTAAAGCCAATAGCAAAAGATCAGCCGCAATAGCGAAGAGAGCAATTAAAATAGCTCCTGCTATGACTGCATTGTAATCGCCAGTCACAATATTCTGAAAAATCAGATTCCCTAATCCCCCCTGATCTACCAGTGCGGCTAAAGCCGATATACCGATCGTTGTCACCGTTGCAATACGTATACCTGCGACAATGACGGGTAGCGCTAAAGGCAAAGTAACGCGGAACAGTACCTGGTGACGTTTCATTCCCATTGCCCGGCCCACTTCAATGAGCAAGGGATCAATACCATTTACGGCTGCTGCAGTGTTACGGATCAGTACAAGCATGTTATAGAGAACCAGCGGAATAATAGCTGTTGCAGGGGACAATCCGGTAATAGGGATGAGCAAAACAAATGCCGCAATGCTAGGGATGGTGTATAACAAACCTGAAACTGTGATGATCGGAAGGTAGAGTCGTCGGTAGCGAGCCACCAGTAACCCTATTGGAATGGCTATGATGATTGAAATCACCATAGCGATAGCAACTAACTCCAGCGTCTGTAAGAACAGGTTAGGAATACTGTTTGGATCGCTCAGATCATAATTGTAGGGTTGCAGTAAATATTGCATGAAACTTCCTTAATGTATGTACTCATCCTACCGTGACTTATATTCTTGTCTCTTCGGGCCTGGTTTCGTTACTGCGCGTCCTGGTTATCTCGTGATTAATGCTAGCGAGGGTAATGTATCCGAGAAATTCTTGTGTATCTTTGTTTTGTACGGCGAGAGCGGGGGCATTGGTTTCGAGGAGTTTCAACATGGCTTCGAGCAAGGTAGCATCAGAAGAACTCGTTGGAACATCTCCCCAATGTGCCGAAGACACCGCCTCTGGCTTTCCATCTAGCGCATCAGTAACGGGTAAATACTGAAGCTGGCGTAGAATACTATCCGCTCCAACCAGCTTACGTACATATTCGTTGCTTGGCTTCGCAAGCAGTTCTATTGGAGTGCCAAGCTGCATTAAATGGCCATCATGCAGTACAGCAATCATATCACCGAGCTTGAATGCCTCTTCGATATCATGCGAGACGAAGAGTATGGTTTTCTGTACATCATGCTGTATGCGCACTAACTCATCTTGCATGCGGGCGCGGGTGATTGCATCGAGGGCGCCAAAGGGTTCATCCATCAACAGGATTGCGGGGTCGGTTGCAAGCGCACGCGCTAATCCAACACGCTGTTGTTGCCCACCAGAAAGTTGCCGTGGAAAGCGCTTGCGATACTCTGCTGGTGGCAAACCAACCAGTTCAAGTAGTTCGTCAACACGCTCGGCAAGCTGCTGCTTCGACCAGCCACCGGCGATCTCAGCGGTCACACGGATATTCTCACTAATGTTCATATGTGGGAAAAGGCCAACCTGTTGAATGACGTAGCCGATGCGACGCCGCAGCAAAATCGGATTTTCCTCGAGAATGTTTATGTCATCGATGATTATTTGGCCAGAGGTAGGTTCTATCAGACGATTAACCATGCGTAATAGTGTTGTCTTACCAGAACCTGAGGTACCAACCAGCATACAAGTAGTGCCTTCTGTTACCTCGAAAGTAACGGCATCGACTGCAGGTTTATTTGAGCCGGGAAATTGCTTGGTTATAGCCTGGAAAGCAATTTTTGCCATACCGCTAGTACTCCTTATGATTGGCTAACATATTCAGGATACCATAGCAATTATATGCGGTAATCACTGCAATTACAAAGTTTCCAATCACGATTAATAGTACTTCCTCTAATTGAAAAGCTTTGAATACTTTTCTCTACACGTTACTACGTCGCAATTTGTTTCAATTTAGCAAACGATAACGATAGAACTTCCTGAGTTAGGAACAATGCTCTTTCCCATAATATTCCGCACAGGCTGATCTTTACTGTTCAAGTATCCGCCAACCTCCACCAATTCAACGTTTATCCTTGTATGTCAGACTGTTGTTTCGTATATCGTTAGAAGTGGAGAGCTAAATGCAGTACACTATTGTACGCAAGCTCGGAATCACTTGTGTAGCATTTATTATTGTTAGCATTAGTGTTCTCAGTTTTGCGTTCATTGCTAAAGCCAGGCAAAATTCCCCTTATGTTCTCACGAATCAGACCGTTCCCCTTGTCAGTCATGCCCATTTAGTGGGTGAAGCGAGCGCACAGCAGCAACTCAATCTCTCGATTGGACTGCAACTGCGGAACCAGCAAGAGCTACAAACTCTACTCAGAGGAATGTATACTCCTCATTCTCCAAGCTATCATCACTTTCTCTCGCCGCAGCAGTTTGTCGATGAATTTGGCCCGACTGCTGAGCAGCAACAACAGGTCATCGATTATTTACTACAACAAGGATTCAACATCACCCATATTTCAAGCAATCACTTGTTGATTGATGCCAGCGCTACTGTTGCCCAAACTGAGGCTACCTTCCGGGTAGCGATCAATACCTACAAGTTGGGGGCGAACCTGTTCTACGCGAACGCGAATCCTCCCACGATCCCAGGTCCACTCGCCTCGATTATTACCTCTATTGGAGGCCTCGATAACAGTGTGCATATGCATCCACTTTATCATCTTGTCCCTCCGAAGAATAGGAATAAGCCACGTGCAGGGCAGGATGGTGGCTTTGCTCCGGCGGATCTGAATGGTGCGTATAATGCCACGCCGTTATTGCAATCGGGTGTACAGGGCAACAATCAGACCGTTGCTGTCTTTGAGTTGGATGGCTACCAGAGCAGCGATGTGACGCAGTATTTCCAGACCTACAATCTTGGCAACCCAAGCATTAGCAATGTCCTGGTTGATGGATTCGATGGTTCCGCCGGTGCAGGAGCCATTGAAGTTGAGCTAGATATTGAGGTTGTTGCAGCTATGGCGCCTAAGGCAGCTCAGATTGTCTATATGGGTCCTAACACAACTCAAGGCGTTAATGATACATACAATCAAATCGTCACCGATAAAAAGGCGCAGATTGCTACGATCAGTTGGGGTGAATGCGAGTCGCAGAGCGGGAGTGCTGAACTGCAAACGCTGGATAACATCATCAGTCAGGGTTCTGCTGAGGGTATTGCGATGTATGCCGCATCCGGCGATTCTGGCGCCTATGACTGCAATGATACCAATCTCGCTGTAGACTCACCAGCGGGTGATCCAAATATCACAGGTGTAGGTGGCACCAACTTGCAGTTGAATAATGGGGCCTATGGCAGCGAATCAGTGTGGAGTAATCCGAGTGACACACAGCGCAGTCCCGAGGGTGCGGGCGGAGGCGGTGGCATTAGCGGCTTCTTTAAGGAGCCGACCTGGCAAAGCGGCCCAGGTGTGCAAAACCAGTACAGCAATGGTAATCGTGAAGTGCCAGATGTCTCAGCCGATGCTGATCCTGCGACTGGGTATTCTGTCTACTGTACTGTTGCCGCATCAGGATGCTCTTCAAGTGGCTGGATAACTGTCGGTGGTACCAGCGCGGCAGCGCCTCTCTGGGCAGGAAGTACAGCACTCATCAATGAGTACCTGCAAAAGCAGCAGAAATCTCGCATAGGATTTGCCAATCCGGTGCTGTATGGCCTGGAGAATGCCTCACAGCCATTCCCGCCATTCCACGATGTCACAAGCAGAACGAATCTCTATTACCCCGCGACTGCTGGGTATGACGAGGCAAGTGGCTGGGGGTCTCCAGATATTTATAATATTGCGCGAGATGTTGCTGGTGGAAGTACAACTCCGCCTCCTTCAACGCCAACACCCAATCCGAGTCCAACAGCTACAGGCACACCTGTCCCAAGTCCGACGACTCAGCCAAGCCCGACAAGTACAGATACGCCCAGTCCAGGTCCAACGGACACGATTACTCCTACGTCATCCAGTTGGTAACATCTTCCTTTCATTGTGGACGATGTGAGTGTATTGTAGATTGTGTATAAGCTGTCATACAGCACAACAATAGAGTGATCGCCAGAATTATAAATGGGGCATAGCCGATATAGGAGCGCAATGCATTGCGCCCCTATATCGTTGTTGGATATACCCATCGAATGTTTCTATGCCTCTGCATCTACTCTTGTGAGAAGAAAATGCTCTTCACCTCAGTATAGAGTTGAGCTGCATGCATGCCCATCTCGCGGCCGATACCGCTCTTTTTGTATCCTCCAAAGGGGGCCTCGGTATGCACGCTGTGACTGGAATTGACGGAGAGCACACCTGCACGCATGCCTTTCGCTACACGTATAGCCCGGCCAAGATCACGTGTCCATACCGAACCAGAAAGTCCATAAGGTGTATCATTAGCTTGCCTGACTGCTTCCTCCTCACTTTCGAATGGGATGATACATACGACAGGGCCGAATATCTCTTCCTGGGCAACTCGCATATTGTTGTTAACATTCGTAAGTATAGTGGGCCGCATGAAATAACCTTCCCCGGCGTTGTCTATTCCTGCAACGGGGTCTCCGCTGAGCACTTCCGCGCCTTCTTGTCGTCCGAGAGCAACGTAGTCGAGCGATCGTTGGCGCTGGCCTGCGGAAATGAGAGGACCAATCTCGGTTTTCTCATCCAGCGGTTGACCGATTTGGAGCGAGGCCGTGCGCCTGGCAAACCGCTCAACAAAATCATCGTAGATTGAGCGTTGCACCAGGAGACGAGATCTTGCGCAGCAGTCCTGCCCGCAATTGCCGAATACTGAGAATACCGAGGAATCGATGCAGCGATCTAGATCCGCATCTGCGAACACAACATTAGCGGCTTTACCACCAAGCTCAAGTGACACACGTGTGATATTGTCGGCACACAGACGCATAATCTGAGAACCAACCTCTGTCGAACCAGTAAACGATACTTTCGACACCAACGGGTGAGTGACCAATGCGTTACCGACAGCAGAACCAGGTCCGGGAAGCACGGAAATCACCCCAGGTGGAAGTCCTGCCTCCATCAAAATATCAGTGAGTATGAGCACAGAGAGAGGTGTAAGCTGGGCAGGCTTTACCACAACAGTATTGCCACATGCCAGCGCTGGAGCAATTTTCCAGGATGCAATTACGAGAGGGAAGTTCCACGGGATGATCAAGGCGCAAACACCAACAGGTTCGCGAAGAGTGACTTCCATGCCAGCATCTTGTACCGGGATAGTCTCCCCGAAAATCTTGTTCGCTGCTCCACCCCAGTACTCGAGCACAGCAGCTACGAGTCCAATTTCGCCTCGAGCGTCTCGAATGGGCTTACCCGCATTGCGCGCTTCGACAACTGCAATATCCTCTAGCCTCTCCCTTACTAAAGTAGAGGTTCGTAGCAGTATCCGTCCGCGTTCTGTCGCGCTGAGACGAGGCCAACTGCTTTCCTCAAAGGCACGGTTGGCAGTCTGCACGGCTCGCTCGACATCTTGAATTCCTGCCTCAGCTACCTCAGCGAATGGTTTGCCTGCTGCCGGTTCAATTACGGAAAACGTCTTACCTTCTGCGGCGAGAACACGCTCCCCGCCAAGCACTAAGCCCTCAATAGTCATGATACCTCCCTCTTTACTATGCCAACTTACGTCTTTGTCCAGCCCACAATTGATAGCTGAGTCCCATCGGAGATGGAAGCGAATGTAGTCAGTTTACCACCATTGAGTGAACCAAAGAAGAGTGTATCGGTCACACTTTCGTTATAGCCATTTATCTGCTCCAGGGAGTAGAAACTACCATCGCGTGAGAAATTTGACCAGGGGAATAGTGTAAATTGGTTTACTGATCTCGGCAAGGGGAAGTTAAGTGTGGTACGATAGGAG
>JBKPBA010000438.1:0-10114 GCA_046726675.1 Chloroflexota bacterium | reverse complement strand
CCACTCGACCCAATCAAACGTGCCCGTTCCCGTCGCCACTGCTCCAGCAAGTGCGAAGTCATGGGACTTGGATAGACGTAGTACAGCCTCGCAGAAATAAGTCGGAAAGATATGGTAGACTATGGAAAGGAGAACGAGAAGAAGGAGAACACAAGCATGCCCCATCCAAGCGCGATCCCCTTGACAGTCAGTTCGGTGCAGCAAGAGGTGCTGCAACATCTGGTACGTCGCTCCACCAGCGCCCAGCGGCTGGTGCGTCGCGGGAAGATCATTCTGGCAGCAGCAGCAGGAGCCAGCAATACGAAGATCACCCAGGATCTGCACGTGGATCATGAAACGGTGCGACTGTGGCGAGAACGCTGGGGAGCAGCCCAGTCGCGCTTGGAAGCCATCGAAGCGACAGGCAAGCCGAAACTGCTCAAGCAGGCCATCGAAGTCCTCTTGGCTGATGAGCCGCGTCCGGGAGCACCAGCGACCTTTACGTTGGAGCAGTTCATGCAGATCATGGCACTGGCCTGTGAGAAACCAGAGGCGGCGGATCGACCGGTGAGCACCTGGACGCCGCGCGAATTGGCCGATGAAGCGGTCAAACGCGGCATTGTGACACAGATTTCTCCGCGCACCGTGGAACGGTTTTTAAAAGGTGAGCGTTCTGCAACCGCATCTCAAGCGGTATTGGCTCACCCCACCCCCCGACGACCCCACTGACCTGGCCGAACAGATTTGCACGGTGTGTCAGGTGTATGAGGCCACCCCGGCGCTCGCCGCGGCGGGGACCCATGTGGCGAGCACCGATGAGATGACCGGCATCCAGGCCCTCGAACGTCTTCATCCATCTTTGCCGATGCAGCCCGGCCATGTCGAGCGAGAGGAATTTGAATATGAACGGCATGGCACGCTCAGTTTGATCGCCAATGTGGATGTGGCCACTGGGCAGATCGTGGCTCCCAGTATCGGACCCACGCGTACCGAAGCCGACTTCGCCGCTCACATCACCCAGACCATCCAGACCGATCCAGAAGCCGCATGGGTCTTTGTCACTGATCAGCTTAATATCCATCAATCGGAGACGCTGGTGCGTCTGGTGGCCGCGCAGTGTGGCATCCAGGAGGACCTGGGCATCAAAGGCAAAAGCGGTCATCTCGCCAGCATGAGCACGCGTGCCGCCTTTCTCTCTGATCCCAGCCATCGTATTCGCTTTGTCTACACGCCCAAACACAGTTCGTGGCTCAACCAAATTGAGATCTGGTTCAGCATTCTGGTACGCCGCTTGTTGGCACGTGCCAGTTGGGTCTCCGTGCAGGAGTTGCGCCAGGGCATCCTGGCCTTCATTGCCTACTACAATCGCACTTCTCATGGCCCCTTTCACTGGACTTACAAAGGGCCTTCAGCTCGTTCCTAGACTCCTGGGCAATCTCTGCGAGGCTGTACTAGTGCCACACCCATTGCGCCCCAGGCCGTCGTCAGCTGGCCCAACAAGCTCAAGAGCAGAGCATAGGGGGATAGCTAATCTGTGTTGAAAAAGTCGAAGGTGGGGGCAATATCTCCACCTTGCGCTTTATGTTATGGATGTGTAGTGCCAAGAGAAAGTGCTCCTTCAATTGTGGATAAGGGGGCAGGAGGTAGCCATAAGGTCTGGCCAGCGCTACCTCCTGTCCATTCAGGCCAATGTTCTAAGAATCGCTTGTCGTGTGTATTTCCACCTCCTTTCGTTCAGAGAACCTCTGCACTCTATCTCTCAATGCCGCAGACCTGCCAACTGAAGCGGCCCCAGCATCATTGTTCGGAAGAGCGCTTCTTTCATGTTCCATTCCACATCTTGTGCACTTTGGTAAGGAAGGCAAAGAACACCTTCCTACCACAGGGAGAAGGCTATCGAAGGAAGTGCTAGATCCAGCAGCCTTGCTCCAGGCTTTCCCTTTCGTGGGCGATTTGAGTGACAGCCATTGCCCTGCACTTTGTTCTCCAGCAGCTCTATGCACAGAGGGAAAGGAACATCTCTTTAGTGATGTCCAAAGGTCTGCCAATGCTACGCCTGCCCCTGTCGTAGAGATTCCTGGGAGCATTGGCGGTTGTAGCTACCTGGTAGGTTACACAATCGGCTTTGGCCGTTTCATTGAATCGTTGGCAGACCTGGTGGAAGCGCTGTGCATGGCTGAAGTATACTTGTACCGATTAGCTATATGCCGGAGAGAACGCAGCATTGCTTCTGGCGAAAGTGCAGCACACATGAGGGTATGGCGACATAGCCAAAAAGAGCGCCGTGGTGCATAAATTTGCGCACATATGTTATCATCAAAATAACCTCCATCGTGGAGTAGGGGAGCCAACGAGCGACAGGGGAGTACCAATCAACCAGCCGCTTCAGAGGCTCCTCAGCACAACAGTAGTGACAAACGCGTGTCAGGCCCTATTTAGTACGTATACCATCTTCCTACAAATTACTTCCCACGTTTCTGTTCTTCATATAGAACAAACGTTTCAAACCGACCGGTCACGCTTTCTGAGCGTAGCATCTAGATGGCAATATTGCAACGACAATTGTCGATGAAATGCCGACAATTGTCTTTAATTATAGTCGATTGAGCTTCACACAAGAGAATGGATAGCTTTCTGGTTGCATGAAGGTGACGCAATAGCTGTAGTACCATAAGGGATTCCTATTGTGCCTTATGTCGGTTAGACTGAGAGCACTTCCTGGTTATTTCTCATAAAAGGGGGAATGCAACATGACCTCCCACTATTCCTTTCATACTTTATCGAGGGAGAAAACAAGTTATGTTCATAGCGGTTTAAGCGGATACCAATGAGCTGTTTGGTGAAGATACACAAACGCCGCAATTTTCAAGCTATCCAGATGTAAATCGACGTTTTGTCCGTCTTTGGAGACTCATGCATAGCCGATGAACGCCGTATGGACCCCTTCCGGTCTTACTTTTTTCAGAGTCTCAAATAAGGAGGTATATATCGATAGATGATACTTTGATTTCTGAGACGAGTAATTAAGACTATCTCGACTGGCTTAATGTCTTGCAATAGGAGGGTACAGAGTGAAGGTCCTATCAAACGGACGATTTTCGAGACAAGATAGTTCAGATAATCGGCCGTTTTCTCAGACGAAGGAGAGCGAAGTAGATGTCAATTTCAGAACCCCTCTGTGCAATTGCTTCGCGGTTCTCAGATGATAAAATCACGGGGTAAAGGGAGGAAAGAAACACTACATTTTCTCATGTATATTTGCAAGGATAGAAGATACATTTGAGATGTCTTTGTTTTGTATGAATGCGATTCACTTGGTGGAATGCCTCTTTCGTCCAGTGAACTGGATCGATGAGGATGAAGAGCGCAGTCATGATGGCGGCATGCGCTTCGTTTCAAACACTTCTGCCTCTGTATCGCGTCCCATCCTGCGCAGAAGAGCAACATAATTTTCTCGGCTGATCTGTGTGTCAGGATGCTCTGGCCCCAACTGCTGCTCATAGATCGCAATGGCGCGTAACACCAACGTCTCGGTCTGCTCGTACTTACCCTGTGCATAGTAGAGTCCGGCCAGGTTGTCCAGGCTAGTGGCTGTGGAAGGATGCAGTGGTCCCAACTGCTGTTCACAGATCGCAAGAGCGCGCACGTACAACGACTCAGCCTGCTCGTACTTGCCCTGCGCCTCGTAAAGATACGCTAGTGTGGATGCTTCCCTTGCTGTGTCCAGGTACTCTGCTCCCGGCTGCTGTTCACTCATCTGGTACGCTCGCTCTACGAGCGGTTCGGCTTCGCTATAGCGGGCTCGCTCGATCAAATACCACCCGGTCTGCTGCAGGATCTCGGCTGCTTCCTGAAGATGGATCTCCTTGGGGTCCATCCATGCGACACAGGCTTGTGCATTCGCCAGCAGTCGTTCCCACTCTGACCAGTTCGCATGCTCCACCGGGGGCAGCGCGGTATGGACGGCTCGGATCGCTCGCTCCACCCAGCGCTGCTTGCCTGCAGCAGGCAGCGCATCACGCACCACTATCTGCACCAGTCGGTGCATAGTCAGCATCCTTGCATCAGTATTACGCTGCACTAACGAATAATCATGTAGAACCCCCACTGCTTCATCCCAACCCCCTGGATTGGCTGCTAGACGAGGACCAAGATGTACTGCTCCGTCCAGAAATATCTCCTCCGCGATAGCTTCACCAGAGAGCAGTGAGCAGACTTGCAGGATATCAGCAGCCATTGGATAAAGTACTTTCACTTGTTCAAATGCAAGTGAGAACGTCGTTGCCACTGATGCTTCATGGCCGATAAACCGTTTTCCTCTCCGAAGCAAGAGTTCAGTGTGCTGACGATTATACTTCTCTCGATAAGAAAAGAATGAACAGCCCGTCTCCAGAATATATGCTCCTGCCTGGTCAAGTGCCAGCGGTAGCCCATCCATGAGCTTCCAGATCTGCCGAGCCTCATCACGCTGCGCTGCGTTCGCTTGCTCCAATCTAGCGTATGAAGCAATCTTTTTTGTACGGCGTAAGAGGTAGAGGACGCCTTCCTCCTCAGACATCGTTGAAAGTACCTGTGTCTGGGCCAGTGGCTCCACATCGTGTATACGCGTCGTCACAAGTATACTACCTTTGTGGCCTGTTGGTACAAATTTCGGGAGGATCTCCTGCGGATTTTCTACATTGTCGAGGATGAGCAACCAATGACGGTGTTTTCGCAACCAGTGCTGCACCTCGGCGACAACCAGATCTGCTTCTTTCTGCTCTGGGAGTCCTAATTCATCAGCTAACTTCATGCATGCTGAGATCAAGACCTCCCACGAGTCGGCTTGCAGCCAGAGTACTGCCTCATAATACTGGTGAAAACGATAGGCATACTCGACTGCTGTATGTGTCTTGCCAATGCCTCCTAGCCCACTGATGGCCTGCGTCAGAGCAGTCAAACTTCCTGGCACTAGAAGTTGCCGTAGAGAGTTCAACACGTCGTCACGACCGGTAAAGCACATATCCTTTTGCTCAGGGACGGTCCACACTTCTGTCGGCCACCGCTCTAGAGAAAATCCAATGGCCTGGATAAAAGCTTTCCGTTCTTCTTTGGTAAGAGAGAGTTCGTCAGCCAGTTGTAGAACCTGCCCACGTGATTCAGGAGGTGAGGAACGATTCAACCATTTGACAAGAGTATTACGATGCACCCCTATCTTGTTTGCAAGCTCCTTTTGTGTGAGTCCTGCACGCACCAGATAGCGGCCAAGTAGATCAGAAAAGCCTTCTCCGTGATCCGTCATATTCTTCTCTCCTCTCACCAAGCATGCACACTGTATGCACAATTGGTGCACACGCAACCACCTGGCTCTGGCTCTATACTTCTCTTGATCAATCAAGAGGGACCTCGATCAACCAGTATTAACAAGATGGTGCGCACCATCGTTCTCACAAGGAGTGAAGCGATGGATATCAATTGGGTCTGGATCGTCGTAGGACTCATTCCCTACTCTATTAAACGACACCAGACAAAAGATGAACAAATTTTGACTGTAAAGGCGCTCTTTTGGCGACTCACGATTCGCCGGATGAATGAGCGATGCTCATGGGATCTCTATATTCCCTTTATCGAGCACTTGCAACAGTAGTGGTCCAACAGAATAGTGTATTCGTAAGGTGGAAAATGAAAGAAGAGACTAGTTCTCTCGTCCTTTCTATGAAGAAACAGGTGAGAATACCCCTTATGGGGAGGAAAGAAAGAAGATAGAGCCGAGATTGCGCCGCTAAGAGCGTCCGGCACGTAAGCAATGTTAAGTTAGGAAGGACACTCACGAGCAGCAAGCCTTCCGTACAATACCTCATTCTCTAGTTGCAATGCTTTAACCTGTTGCTCAAGTTTTTGTACACGTTCTTTCAAGCGTGCCAGCTGAGCATCTTTCGCAGTCTCACTCTTTCTCCTGGGAGACTGAACGGTGGAAGCCTGCTGGAGAGGCTGATCGCGCAGTCGTCGAATTTCCTCTGCGAGATCTGCATGTCTGGGATCGTACAAAAACGTCTTGGACACCTTGGCCGCCTTGCTGATCGTCGCAAAGTTGATCGGCTTGCCTTGTCTCTGGAGCAAATGTAATGCTTCTCGTGTACGCTGCCTGGCTTTCTCACTCTTTTCTGCTGCCAGACGTGTCACGGCTTCAGTGTTCCGTTTCACGCTTATGGTGTGCCTCCTCGGTTTTTCGGGCGCTGATTGTCGGGCGCGTTCAACTCGGTCAGGACTTGTTCCATGCCACTGATCTGGTCACCAAGATCAGTGGCATATCTCTCCCACTGTTGTTCTTCGGCAATCCGCTTGCTCTGGCGCAAATCTTTCAGCGTTGCCACAATCACAGAAGCGTGCTCCGGCGTGGTGACGAGCTTGTGACAGGGGCCGTTATCTTTGGTAAAGCACATGTTTTGACCATAGGGACACTTGTTGGCCTTGGCATGATGCAGACAATATCCCCAGGGCAGCGAAAGTCGCCGCAGATTCGACACCACCCAATCCAGTTCGCTTTCATCCCCTTGTTCCAACTGCTGCTTGAGCACTTTCAGTGTTACTCCTCCTGTGGCTTGTCCAGAGAGCACCAAGGCCTTAAACTTGTGTTTGAGGGTCTCATCCTCAATTTCGGCATAGCGCAGGGTCATTACTGGACTCTGGTGGTCTAAATATGCCATGACGTCAGCAATGCCCATGCCATGGTTGATCATGTGTGTGCCCACCGTATGACGAAACTGGTGTGGTTTAAAGCGGTACACCTGACCATCTGCTCCCAGGATCGGCACTTGGTGAGCCACTTGGTTCAGATGCTCGCAAAAGCGCGAGAATCGGTACAGTCCTCTCTTGGTGCGAAACAGGTAGTGTTTTCCAAAGAGATCCGGGACTTCCTGCACCAGTGCTTGTTGTCGCTTGATAGCCTCTACCACAGCCGTTGTCACAGGGAGTGGTCGCCCATCACGTTTCATTTTGTGATTGTACCAATGCAGGCGTGGCTCTCCCGTTTGATCAAACTCAAGGCACTCTTCGGTCAGGTGCAGGGCATCAATGGCTCGGAGCCCAACCACGCTCAGGATCTCAACCAGATTCTGAGCAGAGGGAGGTAAGAGGTGCACATGTGCTAGTAACTGCTCCAGAATGCTTTCAGGAAGCGGGCGTGGGCGCTTCCTTGGCTGAGGTGGTCGATCCTCATCGTAGATGAGTGGGCGACAAGGTGCCCCTTCCCACTCATGGCGCTGCATGTAGGTGAACATGCTCTCGACCGTCAGGAGCATGTACCGCCTTCCATACGGTGAAATGGGATGCGTACGTCCTCGATCATCAACCCACTGTGGTGCGGTGAGCACTGGTTCAATCATGGCTCTCGTTAAGGAAACAAAAGAGGTAAGCTCGGGATAGCTTGCTTGCAGATTCCAGAAGAAAGGTTTGAGCCAGCGCAAATATTGTTTCATGGAACTGGGATGCCAAAAGCCGAAACGGGCGCGGAAGTAGCGTTTCACCAGCGGCTGCAAGCCTGAGCGGGAAAGGAACGAAAAATTCAATGCGAGGTCTGCCGCTGACAGGTGCTTTGGGTACTCGGATACGAGTCGACGGAGATCAACAATATCCTGGGCCCATTCAGCTTCCGGATCTTCAGCCAGTGGAATGTTTCCGCGAAGAGCCGGAGCTCGCTTGCGCACTTCGCGCGAGGTCAGCACTCCTAGCGCTTCTACCTGCTGTCGAAATGCCTCATCTTTGAGGGCTGCATACCATGGTCCTGTTGTCTGGTATCCGGCCCTTTGGCAGAGCTGCAGTGGGGTCAAGGTTCGATTGGCTTCATCCTGAAGCAAAGCCCAAAGCTTCTCCTGCCCAGGAGTACGAGGCTGAAAGCCAGGCTGTCTAAGTGGGAGAGGATGTGTCATGCTGTTTGGCCTCCTGGTATGTTCGCCACTTCTGACTCAAATCCTCATCCGTGAGGTGAACATAGGTGTTGATGGTAGTCTGGACCTGGGCATGTCCCAATCGCTGCTGGACATAGCTGGCATCCCACCCTGCCCGAATCAGTTCTGTGGCATGACTGTGCCGGAGTTGGTGCGCATGAATGACAATGCCGCTTTTGCGACTGGAGTATCGGAACAACGCTTTGACCGCTTCACGATCAAGTGGATGTCCATAGGTCGAGTTCCCCCATTGGTCCTTCGCATTCGGCTTGAGCACCACAAACAGATGATCGGTCTCAAAGCTATGCTGCAAGAGCAAGTGATCAAGCAAGGCCATCAGTTCAGGCGAGAGATCAATGAAACGCTCTTCCCCCTCTCGCAGACTCTTTGCCAACGCTTCATTTTCCAGGTCTTTTCGGCGCCGGATCCAAATCCCATTGCGGTGAAACTCCAGGTCCTGAATGAGCAGCCCAAGCGCCTCACCGACACGCAATCCGCCTTCGCGCATGAGAAGCACCATGCAACGAAACTGCTGGTTGTCAATCGAGGCCAGAAAGGTTGCAAAATCGACATCCTTCACTGTTTTGACGCGCTTCTCTGGCTCTTTCAGTTTGACGACGCGCCTGATGGTCTTCCCACGGCTTGTGTGGATCAGGAACGGCTTGAATCCGCTGAAACGGTTCGAAATCTGCTCATACAGCACGGGATTGCTGAGTGGTTCACCTCGCTGAAGGTGGTAGCGGTAGAAGCTACTCACGGCCGTCACGATGGTATTCACACTGCGCTCACTCAACGGACTGACTGCATGAATGGGATATGTCCCAACCTGGCGCAACGGGTTGCGGAGCCATTGCACGAAGTTCACAAGATCATCGGGGCTGACACTGCGCCAATCGCGTTGACACTGCTCTAAAAAGGTGAAGTAGTGACACAGATGTCGACAGTAATGCTCTAACGTATGAGGGGATTTCTCCAGTGCGGCTAAGTAGTCAAGATACTGTTTGACAGGAAGGATGAATTCACACGCTCCATCGACCAGATACAATCGTTTGCGATTCCCTACGCGCGCCCAAATGGTCCTCAGCATTATTACTGCTTCCTTGCTTTTGAGCGATTGTATCATACTTTACTTGAAGAAGCAAGCGCTTTTCTCTCCCCATCAGAGCGTCATCAATGTGAAAAAAAGGCCCGCTCACTACTTTCCTTACGGTGCTTCACTTGTATCCCCATAATATCGATTCTCGCCTGTTCCTTGGCGAAACGATAGGTGAAAGAAGCAAGAGATTCGGGAGAAACTGTGCAAGAAAATTTGAAAACGATTCATCTACAAAGAAATATGGAGAGTTTTGAGAAAATAAGCAGGAGTCTTAACAAACCACCGTTTTCTCAGACTTACTCAGCATGGAGAAATACCTTCTTGTTCTCACTGCTCTCTAATACGCCACCTATTTCTGAAAATTTAGAATTCGATAGTAAGGGACGGCTTCACCGGTATTCGATGATACCCAGCTCTAAAAGAACCTGGAAGGCCACCAGTCGGTTGGGAATCGCATGCCGTTCCGATAATTGCTGAAGGAGAAAGAAGATCCGCGAAGTGACGGAGCGCACCGTCCCCGCTGGTCGGTGGATTCGCCGCGCGATTTCGTCGTTGTTGGCCCCGTCAAACTGGGAGAGAATCAAAAGTTCAATCTCGCTGAGCGGCCAGCGAATGCTCGCCGCCTGCTCCTCCAGGCGTTCCTGGAAAAAGACCGGTTGCCGTTTCGTGAAAAACTGGGGCCTCAGTTCGGTCGTAGGAGTGGGATGGAAATACTTTTCCCCTAGCGCAATTTTGCGGATGATTTTCACCAGTTGTTGAGAAGAGGCAGCTGTAGGACAATAGCCATATGTCCCGGCCTCTTCGAAGCGTTTCGTCTCAGTGGGGTACATCGGAGGACCGATGACCAGGCAACGCAGGCGTTTGGTGAGGACTTGCAGGAGAGGGCTGTGCTGCTCTTCACAAAACTCCCATTCCACAATGACCACATCAATACGGGATACCCGGTTCGTTCGGGACAGGACATCCAACGCCTGATCAGGATCGGTAAGAGAGGGAAGGAACTGCATATCTTCCTGTTCGGAAAGCAACGCTCGCAACTCCTCGACGCGCAACTCTGGACCGATGAGAAGAATGCGCAGAAGTCCTGGTTGCGTGAGGTGTCGCTTGGATGTAG
>JBKPBA010000437.1:0-15008 GCA_046726675.1 Chloroflexota bacterium | reverse complement strand
GTTCCATGTGTGATCACATGATCAGGCGCTCTCCAGTACACTGAGCAGTTGGTGCGGATACGTGTCAGGCCTAAGGATATGGTTCCGAGGATAGAGACGTACGGCCGCACCCTCACAAATGTCGTTTGATAAAAAAGAAGGAGAAACATTCCATGGCAAACATCTTCGAAAAAGCACGTGCCGAACGCTCGTACAACAAGTACGTCAAAGGACTGGAGTCCGTGGCTGGTCTTGTTGATACCCTCAGCGGACCGGGTCCTTTCACCATCTTCATTCCTACGGATGCCGCCTTTGACAGCTTATCCGATGAGCAGCAGGCCGACCTTTTCGCGGACCCCGGAAAGCTGGCCAAAGTCCTCAAGTATCATATCGTGCCGGGGTATTATACGGCGGACGACCTGCTCGATCGCCTCTTCCTCAAAACGCTCGAGGGGCAGCGGCTCAGAGTATGGTCGGACGTCTCGGAGACTCCGCTGGGGGAGGAAGAAACCGCAATTAGCGGAGACGCCCTGAGCTATATCTCTTCCGACACGGTGACCACCACTGTGCGAGAAAGTATCAAGATCAATGGTGGGCATGTGATTCAGGCGAACGTGATTGCGGACAACGGCATCTTGCACGTCATCGACAAGGTGCTCATCCCACAATTCACCATGCTCTAAACCCACGTAGCATACCACTTGTTCCGGGTTGAATAGTTCTGCCCGAGCCAAGTTCTAACCCGGAACGCCTGGGTGATTGCTGCGACTTCTCAAGAAACGAGAAAGTATGAGAACCATGTTCAACTTTTATAGAGAATACAACGCATGCGGAGGGAGAGGAACAGCAGATGTTTGAAGCAATCTTCAGGATTACCGCAAATGTCAAAAGCGACGGGCAAGGGCAGCGCGTCTTTCGCGTCACGGAGCGAGAAGCACCTGCCAATGACGCAGAGTTCTTGTCTCAACTGGCGACCATGTACCAGCAGGAGGTATGCGCCTCGCTGCGGGCCGGCGATGACTTAACAGTCGCTGTTCGGCTCGACCTCCCGCCGAGGGAGCTGGAACAAACTGTCCACATGCGTGAAGACGGGCTCTTTGAGGGGGAAGGTATGCCACAGGCAACTGCGGACCCGCTTCCTTTCATGCAGGCATTCTACGGGCCATTGATGCGGTTGGTGGAACCTGGCGATGTCTTTACTATCACATTCCGGGTGCAGCGCCCTTAGCAATGAGCTGCGTGGCTCTCCTGACAGTTGAAGCGAAGGGAGGGGGCTCTTCTGGGCAGGAGAGACTCGCGTAAAGCGTGCAGGTTCCTTCCATACGCTCACTCAGATACCTGTCGAGGCACGAGGTCTGGGCCTATATCAGCTTTTTCTAGGGACCAGCACGTTGTGAGGTAGTCACTTTTCTGGTAAGATCGGAACGCGGTGATCGGCATAACGAGAGAGTGGTGCCAATCTTCCAGTCGTGGTCCAGGATCAGTCCAGGGAGGCCAGACTCAAGATCGCCATATTGTCTCTTATTAAAAGACTTTCACTCGAAACGAGAAAATAGTATTGCTTCACAGCCATGAAACAGGTTGATTTCCCTACGAGCTCCAGGTCTATTTGACCGTGTGGTTGCATTAGCATAAAATGAGACCAGACTGCAGGTTCTACAGTGAGAATATGAAAGCCGCAGCGTGCTCTCATTTCACGGTCAGTAGGATGGAGAAATATACTATGGTCCCCCGCGACGACTTTACTCCGCATGGCTACCTGGATAATCCATACCACTCCTGGAAGCTCAACCCTTCTGGAGTTCTACGTTCTCTTCCTCCGCTTGGCATGGGCTGGCACGTGCCCAATCTCGGGAGCTACGTGCGGAACCAGTTTCAATATACGGCTCATCTCATGCTTGGGATGAAGATTTGTGAGAGCGTGCTTGTCACACCCGATGATTTTCGCCGTCAGAAGTGCGTCATTACTAGCCAGTTACATACAAAAAGCCGCTTTGAATATATCTGTTTTGTACCAAAGTATAGCTTGAAGCTCACTGCATGCTATTTCCTGGTGCAGGAGCACACGCTTGGCTGCATCCTGACCCTTTCGACAACCTCGACTGCACAGCTTCCTGTTACCTGTTATCTCATTCACCAGCACACTCACAATCCACACACCAGTCGCTTGTGGGAACATGGCCTGTATGCGCTGCAAGGCCGCGAACAGGGCTTCGGTATGCTTGGC
The DNA here is from genome assembly GCA_046726675.1 of Chloroflexota bacterium. Classification (GTDB taxonomy): domain Bacteria; phylum Chloroflexota; class Ktedonobacteria; order Ktedonobacterales; family Ktedonobacteraceae; genus DATMNR01. The sequence continues at coordinate 12,802 of JBKPBA010000437.1, read as the reverse complement.
CTTGCCAGTGAGGGCGATGTCTACGTTCACGGAGCACACGCAGCAGACGACACCCTGCTTGCATGGGAAGAGATGGGGTTTGCTGTGACGCTCGACGATATTTCAGCATGGGCACGTGGTGCTCGTGGTGCTCGACCAGGCATCACGCAAGGCCAACCCGACAATGGATGGCAACTGCGCGCACTTGCTCTCCCTTGTAAGATTACACTTGGTGGGACAGCGCCTTCTGCCAGTACCATACACATTGTTCTCGCGCGCGGCGTTTCTCAAGATCAAGCGATGCAGCGGTGGCAGCAGGGCATAGAGACGATAACCGAAGCCGAAAGCAGGCATCGCGAGGCCGATGAGGCTTTCTGGCAATGGGCTCCCCAACTTTCGGGAGACTGGCCAGAACACTGGCAGCGCGGCCTGGTGTACGATCTCGAAACGCTTCGTATGACAATCCGTCCTCCTGCTGGCATCATTGCTCATCCGTTCGATGGCATGCAAATACAGGCACCACGTACCGTTCTCGCTGAGGCCGCAATGGATGCACTTTTCTTCAGCTATGCTGATCCCGAACTCGCTGCAGAAGTCATCCTGGGGCACTTCGAGTCATCTCCTCATCCGAACCTGCCCTGCATGCGCGAGGATGGGAGTTACAACATGGTCGCCGACGATGGGCAAATCTGCGGAACCGCGCCCGAGTGGGGTTTTCCCATATGGTGTTGCGACAAACTGTTTCGCAGGACAGGCGATCTCGACTGGCTGCGCCGCCTCTACCCAAGAGCTGCAGCCTATTTGCACTGGTGGCTGGACCATCGCCGCGATGCCGAGGGCTGGTTGGTCTACGCCTGTTCCTGGGAGAGCGGACAGGATGTCTCCAGCCGCTTTGGGCCGCAGCAGACGGGCGGGACCATCATTCAACATGTCCGTCCGGTGGACCTTCAGGCGAGTATGGCTCAGAGCGCGGAAATACTTACGAAATGGGCGAACATGCTTGCATCTGCACCCAACGATGAGAAGCGAGGGGATCTCTTGTCGGAGGATTACGCAGCAGAAGCAGCATTTTGGTCGGACGTTGCCAACGAGTTTACCGTGAAAACCCGGCTGATGTGGCGTGATGGTTGGTTTCGCGATTATGACTCTGTAGCAGGTGAGTGGTCAACGCAGCAGGACGCGATGCACCTTGCCCCCGTCTTCTGCGAAGTCTCGAGTTTGGAACAAGTCGATCAGCTCCGCCTATTCCTCGCGCAACCACCCTCGCATAGCCACGGCTGGGCACCGCTCTCGTGGCCGCCCGTCGTCATGACGCTAGTCGGTGCAGCCTCCTCAGCACAGATGCCCCTTGATGCCGCTGAGCTGGCGTACCGCTTTATCGACGCATCCTACCGCAGTATCGACCGTAGGGAGTTGGACGAGCATGGGGGCCTCCCGGGTGTTACCCGCGAGTATCGCCAGGCTGTCACATCTGGAAAATGGGGGGCCATTGATTATATCAACGCTGGCATCGAAGGGTACGGCTGGGGTGCACTGAGCATCCATCTCATCATGCGCCACCTCATGGGACTCCGTGAGGAAAGGGCTGATAAGATCACCATCGCTCCTGCGTTGCCCCAAGGATTACGGCATGTCGGGGCAACCTATCGCGTCGCCCCAGTTCCGTGGGGCAACTATATGTTAGGGATCGAATGCACGGTACGAGATTCTAAAGGCTACACCGTCAGGGTACGCTGCGAGAGGCGGGGGATAGAAGATGATGCTACTAGAGCTGTCCAGCAGGATGGGCTACGGCAATCTGTAAGAGAACAGATATGTGCCTGGGAAGGAACATGGGGAGAGGGTCGAACACTTCTGCTCCCGCAGCTAATAACCACATCTTGACTACATCGTGTGCGAGAATAGAGCATCAGCCAAACATATGAAAGGATTAACAATGCCAACATTGAATGCAAGCATGCAAGGGAGAGTCTGTATAGTGACCGGTGCAAATTCCGGAATCGGGAAGGCAACCGCGTTGGGATTGGCGCGAATGGGCGCAACAATAGTCATGATATGTCGCAACCAGATCAAAGGCGAGGAAGCGCAGAACGAGATCAAGGCGAAAAGCGGAAATGACGCCGTTGATCTTATGTTTGCGGACCTGTCCTTGCAAGAGTCAATACGCCAACTTGCAGAGAACTTTCAGCAACACTATCAGCAATTGCACGTGCTCATCAATAACGGTGGTGGCGTTAATCTGAGCCGCCGAGAAACCGTGGACGGATTAGAGATGACGTTCGCCGTCAACTACCTTGCACCATTCCTGCTGACAAATTTGCTGCTAGACAAGCTCAAAGCCAGCGCACCCGCACGTATTGTCAACGTCAGTTCCGAGTCCCATCAATCAGGCTACATCAAGATCGATGATTTGCAATTAGAGAAAGGCTACAGATTCATGCGTGCTTATGGACAATCGAAGCTTGCCCTGGTGCTTTTCACCTACGAACTCGCGCGCAGGCTACAAGGAACGGGTGTGACTGCCAATTGCCTGCATCCAGGCTTTGTTGCTACAAACATTGGACAGAACGGTATGGGGTCTGTTGGTCGTAGCATTACAAAGCTCATCTTCTCCATCCTCGGCATTAGCCCAGAGGAGGGAGCGAAAACATCAATCTATCTGGCTTCATCACCCGAAATTGAGGGCGTCACAGGCAAATACTTTTTAAAAAGCATTCCCGTACGATCAGCGCTGATTTCCTATGACGAGTCACTCCAACGCCAATTGTGGGAAGAAAGTGCGAAACTGGTGAACCTCCCTAATGTAGGGGTACAATTCATTGCACCCGCCTGGGGAGACGGTCCTCGCCGCAGGATACAATGAATTGCGCCCCTACGCCAGCAGCGCCTCGAACTGTTTGCGATCAAGTTGTTCCTGTATCATCAACGCATCCGCAAGCCTGGTGAGTTGGTCATAATGCTCACGCAACAGATTACGCGCCATTTCATATCCTTGCTGAAGGATGCGCTGAACCTCGCTATCAATCAGTGACGCCATCGACACGCTAGTGGTACGGTTAGCATCTGGAGCAGCCATGGCAAGCAGAGAGTGTTGTCGCGCAGGCAAATCATCGCCATTGAGCAACAAACCGCCATTAACATCCATAATGAGTGAACTGGGACCTACCGGCAGATCATCAAGCTCGACCCGGTGCATGTTCAGGCCAGCGCCGCCGGCATCTGCACGATAATCCGCAAAGACAACTCCTATCTCTTCGCTCATACCCCAGCGTGTTACCATACGCCTGGCGAGGTCAGTAACTACTTGCAAATCGTTTTCTGCACCAGTGGTGACACGATCAGGACCGAAGGTAAGTTCTTCAGCAACACGGCCTCCTAATCCTACAGCGATTCGCGCCATAAGCGTTTCCCGGCTATAGTTGTAACGGTCTTCCTCGGCAGTAAACTGGGTCACTCCAAGACTCTGTCCTCGCGGAAGAATTGTCACACGATTGACAGTATCAGCCTCGGGCAAATGATATGCGACCAGCGCATGCCCTCCTTCATGGAAAGCAATAATGCGTTTCTCTCTCTCACTCATGACAATTGGCCGCAATGCTCCCAGTTGCACACGTGCCAGCGCATCTTCAAAACACTCATGGGTAACATGCTCCAGGTCTTGTCGTGCTGCGCACAATGCTGCCTCATTGACAAGATTCGCAAGATCTGCCCCACTCATACCGGTGGTCAAACGAGCCAGCCGTTCAAGGCTGACGTCTTCATGCAAGGGGGTGCGACGTGTATGTATTGCTAAGATGGCCTGACGACCGGCACGATCAGGGAGAGAGACGGTAATCTGACGATCAAAGCGACCTGGACGCAGCAAAGCCTTATCAAGAATGTCAACCCTATTCGTAGCGGCCATGACCACGACAGATTGGCGTGCATTGAACCCATCCAGTTCTACGAGGAGCTGGTTGAGCGTCTGGTCTCGTTCGTCATTGCCAGCAACACGCATAGAGCGTTTGCGGCCCACCGCATCAAGTTCATCCAGGAAGACGACACAAGGGGCAGCTTGACGCGCCTTGCCAAAAAGATCGCGCACTCGACTGGCTCCGACACCCACGAACATCTCAACAAATTCCGATGAACTCATACTGAAGAAAGGAACACCGGCTTCACATGCAACAGCTTTGGCCAGCAGTGTCTTGCCGGTTCCAGGAGGTCCAACAAGTAACGCTCCACGTGGAATACGCGCTCCCAGCCGGTCATAACGTCCTGGATTGCGTAAAAATTGCACGATTTCTTCAAGCTCTTGACGCACCTCATCAATACCTGCCACATCGGCAAAGGTTACTGGGGGGTCGACAGGCTTGGGCACTGTTGTCTTTGAAGGAGGAACAGGCCTGATTACTCCTGAAATTTTTTCGGGTGAGCGCCGAGGTTCACGTACTTCTTTCATACCATATTGTCGTGGCTGACTTTTTCCCATTTGTGAGAAGTGAGCATCAATATTACTAGTTGCACGTCTACCATTACGTGGAATAAGAAACACTGCAAGTAGCAATATCAGGATAATCAAAGGGGCAAATCTCAAGGCCAATGACATCCATACAGGAGTATGCGCAACCGGAAGCGTACTGACCATGACATTTTTACTTAAAAGCAGCGGCATAAGCATCGCATCTCCGCTATCGGGTATACGTGTGTATACAAGACGGGATTGGTCGATTGAGTTTGTCGTTGGGGTGCTTGCCCAGGTAGAACTCCCGCCAAGATAGTGACTCCATGCAGTAAAATCCGAGGCACGCTGACTGGCACTGATGGCTGTCCGAGCAGTCGTTCCGGTTTGACTTTTTTGTAGCGGATTTACCAGTAAACCATTCACTTCATTGTTTTGAATAGAGACAGCCAGCACATTTCCAGCTCTAACTTGCTCTTTGAAGACGCTGTAATCAACAACCGTCGTTCCACTGGTTGGCGTGTTGAAGGAAGGTACCTGGAACCTGCTAAAAACGCCAAAAAGTAGTATGACCATGCCAGTAAGCAAAATACTAGCGAGCAGAGATTGTTTATGTGTTATGAGAAATTTCGCACATTTCCTGCCAATCTCAACAACATTATGTCGTGGCCGATCATTTCCTGATGAAAGGCGACGACTACCCTTGCCGTCCATGTGTTCACCTCATTTGAGACGAGAAGATCATTGTGGCGGTTGATTAACAGCCTATCAGGTTACTTTACCTAAATGGGGCACCCTCTTTGGTCGCTCCCCTGATCTACATCTGTCTATTCTAGCTTCTTTTTTTCCAAATTATCGAACTGAGTATTACTCTCCAATGTCTGACTAGTTAAGCGAATATAAAATTCACTCCCAGGATACCTGAAAAGGCTTAATTAAGACCTCAACAGGTTCCAACCGAACCTCCAGGCGGAGAGTCCTTCTTACTGTGCCTGCGATAAATTACAGGCAAAGAGGGCGTAAAAAAGTGAATTGATAAGAAAAAAGGTGTCACTCACACAGACGCCAAAGCATAGTGTACAGAATTTACAACCATCTGTCACTATGAACAGAGATAAATTCAGTACTTTATTCTCATAAATATTACCTCATTAATATTTATAGTGCAACGTTACGTCAAGATGTTTTGATGTGGTTGTTCGTGTATCAGATTATTTCACCACGTGATAACCATCTCTTTTGCTATCTCAACATCTACAGAGATGTATATTTGTCTACTTACAGGGAATTTTCAGGACAGGAATGAAAGATATCCCCTATTAGTAATACGTTGAACGTTACCAAACCGATTAATTAGGGAACTAACTTTCAGGTAGTACAATCTTTATACGAATATCACAAGTAAAAAGACACCGAGAGGATATATTACGCTGCTTTTTGTCCGTTTTCTAATCCCAAACTACGTCTGATTTCAAGATAGCGCATGATAGCATCCCGGCTCAGAACGCCAATCAGGCGTTCATTCTGCACTACAGGCAGTTGGTTTATATCTCGTCCAGCCATTAGTGGCAGAACATCATTCAAACTTTGTTGTGGGGACACTACATGCAATCGTTCACGTGGAATCATTGCATGGCCAACAGGTACCTGTCCCCACTCTTCATGTGGAATATGACGTATATCGCTAGTGTAATCAGACCTGCCAGTTGGTCGCCCTGGGTGACTAAAGCTGAGCGCAGACCAAGCGGCAAAAAGTACTCGTACACCAGCTTTTGCAGTGAGATATTGGCAGGAACCGTCGTTGGTGCAGTATTCATGACCTCCCCAACTGTCACGCCACGAAACACCGATTGCAACATCACTTCGGAATTGGCCGATTGTGCCGAACTCAGCAGGAACCAACCGATGAAACCTAACCAGAGGCCATCTATCACATAGCCGACAAAGAACAACCAGATTCCAGCCAGGATGAAGAGAAAAGCAATAATCTCACCGACAATCGTTACAATCCGCGTAGCTCTACGTAGATTGCCATTTATCTTCCACACAATCGAGCGTAATACCCGTCCTCCATCCAGAGGAAAACCTGGTATTAAGTTGAAAATGCCTAGCAGAATATTGGCATAGCCAAGATACCATAGTATCGCTGCCAACGCGGAGGAATTCTGGCCAAGCAAAAAGAGGAGTAAGAAAGCCAGGGCGCCAATCAGAAGACTTGTTAGCGGACCAACCACAGCTATTTGAAATTCAACTCCTGGACTCCCCGGTTCCTTCTCAATATTCGAAACACCCCCAAAGATAAAAAGAGTGATATTTTTTACAGGTAGTCCACGCGCGCGAGCTACTACGGAGTGAGCTAATTCGTGTAGCAGCACCGAGACGAACAGCAGAACTGCTGCGATAAAGCCAAGTATCCAGTAGGTACTAGCGGACCAACCACGGTACAGCACAGGGAACCAACCAACTGCAAGAGACCACGTCAAGAGTACTATAATGATGAGCCAACTAATATGGATATATATATCTATGCCAAAAATCTTGCCTATTCGTAATGAACCGGGCATGTCAATCCTCCTCTTTTGTGAAAACAGTGATCTGTGTTTGCAGTCAGAGCACTCATATACTAGTATTAGATCAAAACGGGTAAGCATACGCAAGCAGAACAAAAGGCATAATATCATAGAAGCAACTCAATGTTTGCAAAATGAAGGAGTGTTATCATCGTGGATACATGGCAAGAGGAAATTGGGCCACTAAAAATTATTGTTTGCATCAAACAAGTACCTTTGCTTTCAGCATTACGCTTCGACCCGGATACACGCCGCCTGGTGCGTGAGGGTGTGCAATTAGAATTGAACGAATTGGATGTCTATGCTCTCAGTGAGGCTATACGACTTCGCTCATTGCATGGAGGCGAGGTTATCGCCATAACGATGGGACCTCCCCAGGCACATGAGGCGCTAGCTGCAGCCCTCGCAATAGGAGCTGACCGCGCAATTCATCTCAGCGACCGGGCATTTGGAGGCGCGGACACTGCAGCCACAGCACGCACACTTTCTCTAGTGATTGCGCCTGAGCATCCTGACTTGATTTTCTGTGGTCGCCATAGTATCGATGCTGAGACTTCACAGGTTGGTCCCGAGATTGCCGAAATGCTAGCTACACCGCAGATCAGTGCCATACAAAAGATTGATCTTCGCAAACGGAATGGCAAAACCGAGGTAATTGCAACTCGCGAGACAGATGAAGGCTCCGAGACACTGAGCGTTCCCATACCAGCGCTTGTGACTGCCGCTGAGCGTCTCAATGAGGGTATCTGGCCTGACGAACAAGCTATACACGAGGCAAGCCAGTATAGCGAACGGTACCAGGTTGTGACTGCGGCAGACCTGAATGTAAATACTAAACTGCTTGGTCAAAAAGGATCGCCAACGTGGGTAACAGACGTTGAGCCTGATACATACTCACGAGAAGGGCGTGTTCTCACAGATGACGACCCACTGAGATTGGTTGAATTACTCATGAACGACCTGGAAGCGCACGGATTACTCGATCTCGAGAAAACAGAACAGAGCAGAACCCATAGACACAGCGCAGCGCCACAGCGCCTCGGTGACCCCTTACCAGGCAAAGCAGTATGGGTTATCGCTGAACTCTCACCAAAGGGAATACGCAGTGTCACGCTTGAATTATTGGGCAAAGGTATTGAGTTAGCGACTAAACTCCAGGGAGAATTGGCAGCGGTGCTGATCGGCGGAGCAGATGTCTCCGGCCATGCTGCTACTCTGGCCGCTTACGGCGCTGAACGGGTGTACGTGGCAGCAGACTCTGCCCTTGAACACTACACAACTGACGGATACTCTGCTGTACTTACTGAAGCCATCTTAACGTATCATCCTGCTGTAGTTTTACTTGGCTCGACTGCCAAAGGCCGGGATCTCGCTCCTAGAGTGGCAGCACGCCTAAAACTTGGGCTTACTGGAGATTGTATTGACCTCGCTATCGACGATCAACAACGGCTAGTACAGTATAAGCCTGCTTTCGGCAACCAGGTCATCTCGTTGATACTCTCCAATACACTTCCTGCGATGACGACTTTTCGCCCTGGAATGCTTCATGCTGCGGAAGCGGATTTCAGCCGTGTTCCTGTGATTGAGCCAATTCCAACACATGAAATCGCAAGTCAAATACGTGCACAAATCATCAACCACGAGTACCGTGATGTAGGCGTAGAAGAGTTAGAGTCAGCACAGATTATTCTGGGTGTCGGCATGGGCATGGGTGAACCGGAACAGTATACTCAAGTATATAGAATGGCAGCATTGCTCAACGCCGCAATCGGAGCCACACGTAATGTGACCGATAAGGGCTGGCTCCCCAAACAAAGACAAATCGGCCTTACCGGGCGCGCAGTTGCCCCCCAACTCTATCTTGCCCTGGGCATCCGTGGAGCAGCGGAACATATTGCAGGTATACGCAAAGCAAACTACATAGTCTCTATTAACAAGAACAAACGAGCAGCAATTTTCCGCCACTCCGACGTTGGCGTAATCGGAGATGTACACATCTTGCTCCCCCTGTTGATTGAACAACTGGAAAAGAGAAAAATACACAGGATATAGTGCAAATACACTATGCAATCCGACCCTCACAAAATTCTCTTGCTCAAATATGTACTAAATTAGCACAAATTAATGATGTGTTTTTGCCTCAAATCAAGTATAATAATGCTATTGGCTATCTCTCTGCTTTCAGTCAATAATAGTAACTATGCAGCAGGGGTTTCAAATCAACCTATTTTTCATTCGAAGGAGAAAAAAATGGCAGAACGAACTAAGCAAGCAAGCAAGGCAAAACGCTCCTCAACCAGTAAGAGCAAAACCCGCGCGGCAGCTAACCAACTGCAAAATGCAGCAGCTACAGAGGCAACTGTAGGCGTCTTAAACGCAGCAGAAGGTGCCGCAAATTTACAGGCTGCAAGTGATGTGTCATCAGCAAGCCGTGACTTGCTGGCAGCAGGAGCCAGCGATGCAACACGCGGCGTCGATGCATTGAAAGCCGCACGAAGAGCAGCCAAACGAAGCAAAAAGGCCGCTCGTGAAGGCGCACGCGATGTCGCGCAAGGCGGCGAACTCCTTTCCGCATCCGAAGAATTAACTATCGAGAGTGCGATCGTCAGCGGAATGAGTGCCGACGATTTGGAACACGGAATGAAACTTGCCTCGATCGCGGGACAGTTATTTGCAACCAGCAATGTACTGTCGACGCTCGACATGCCCTTAATCTCCGATTTTTTGGATGATAAGGGCCAGGAGTTGCAAGATCTTGCAGTAGATGTACTCTTGCGCTCAGGTGCAACACGAGCACTGGCAAGATCAATGGCAGAGACAGGCGCTGAGGTTGGCGAACTAGGTGTGGGTGAGGTCGCAGAGGGTATCGGCCGACTTGCCGAATCAGAAGAACTGGAGAATCAGAGCGAATTGTTGGAAGATGCAGGTGAGCAGTTGACAGAGCAAGGATTGGAAGAGGTGGTAGCTTCTGAGGACTTGAGCGAATCCGCAAAAGAGATACGTGCGGAAGGTGTTGCCGAGATAGCAACAGGCGCCGAGGAAGTCGGTGAGGCTGAAACAGCGGAAGCCGTGGCCGAAGGACTCCAGTAGAAAGGGAGATGGTCAAATAAGCAATACAGGTTCTTCAATTTATGACATCCTGGTTTTCAGCTTCACTGATACCCATACCGCCGATGAAGTAGTCAATGAGCTGAAGGCTTCGCAAAAATTGGGAGGTTACAAGGTCGTTGCTGAGGCCGTAGTGATCCGCGAAGCCGATGGTTCCGTGCATGTTCACGAGCCAGGTGAAGGCGGCAAGGGTGCAACCATAGGCGCTGTTGTCGGTGGCGCAATTGGTCTGCTAGGTGGCCCGGTAGGTGTTCTATGGCTAGCCGCCGCGGGCGGCGCGCTCGGCGGAGTTGCCGGACATTTCGCAGGTCGCTCCATCCCGGCCGATGACCTGAAGCAAATCGGCGAACAGCTTCAGCCCAACAGCTCAGCGTTCCTGGCCCTGGTCGAGAACACCGACGCGGAGGCTGTGGTGAACAGCATGTCAGGTGTCCAGGCCAATGTGGTCAGAGTGACTCTCGGAGATGAGCTTTCCGGGACCATTGCCCAGTCAGTAGAGGCAGATGTTACAGCATCTGCTCCGCAGGCAAGCCAGGCTACCCAACCGGCAGCGACTGACGCTGCCGCACCAGCCGCGAGTCAAGACGCTAAGGAAACTCCTAAGCAATAAGGCTCGTACAGATCTGAATGCCATTGTACCGGGCGGCCGCAAGGGCCGCCCCTCGCCTTCGCAGGCCTAGGCTTCACTTCACTTGCCTCCGATAAAGACCTGTACGTTGGTACTGGCATTACAATGTTTATCCTTTTCTCAATCGTGGCAATTATTATTAACGCTATGTTCAACCGCAGGCGATAAGTGAGTAGCAAAGACTATCCGCTCGTTGTATTCGTTGTGGTCTTCAGCATGCCTGAGAGACAAGAAAACCTTTAGAGCCGTTTATCCATAGCATTACGTGTAAGAACTAGTCGCTGAAAATGATGAAAAATATTGATAAATGATGATAAGTATGCTATACTTTTCTCATGAAGTTGAGTCAATATGCGAAGCAGGTAGGTGTCACCTATCGGACTGCTTTTCGGTGGTGGCAAAACGGCGATATCAAGGGCTATCAACTGCCTTCGGGAACCATTGTGGTCACGGAAGGAGAAGAACCAAAGGCAAGACCTGATGGGCGGGTTGCCATCTATGCGCGGGTTTCTTCGCACGAACATCGTGCCAACCTGGACCGACAAGCTGAGCGGTTAGAAGCTTACTGCGCGGCAAAAGGCTATCAGGTGAGCAAAGTGGTCAAAGAAATTGGCTCAGGCGTGAATGACAACCGAGCAAAGTTTCTGGCGCTGCTGGAAAATCAGCAGGTCAGCACTATCGTGGTCGAGCAGAAGGATCGTGCGACCCGCTTTGGCTTTCGCTACCTGGACACGTTGCTCAAAGGGCAGGGGCGGACGATTGAAGTCGTCAATCTGGCGGAGAATAATCGAGAAGAGTTGCTGGCCGATCTGGTGAGCATCGTGTATAGCTTTGCTGCTCGACTCTATGGACAGCGGCGGGCTAAACGAAAAACGGAGGCCATCGTGAAGCAGTTGCAGGAGGCTGACGACTAATGCAGTTGGTGGAGCAGCATGTGATCAGCACGAGGGACCCACGCTTCCAGCGTATTGATGTGATGGCCTTGGCCTCCAAAAACCTCTGGAACCTGGCCAACTACTATGTGCGCCAATCTTTCATCTTCGAGCACACGTATCTCACTAACACTGCCGTCTATCATCTGGTCAAGTCGTCCGATGCCTATCAAGCTCTGCCTCGCAAAGTCAGTAATCAAGTGTTGATCCAACTCGATGCGGCCTGGACCGCCTTCTTTGAGGAGGTGCAAGCCTATCGGGAGCATCCAGAGCGGTTCACCGGATGGCCCAAGCTTCCCAAGTACAAACACAAAACACAGGGCCGCAATCTGCTCGTTTTTGAACGGGGAGCGATCTGGAAGGCATATGTAGCTCATCGAGAGATAGCCGTCTCACAGCTTGGGTGGCTTGTCGAAACCAAGCAAAACCCCGAGCACGTCAAGCAGGTCAGAATTGTGCCGAAGGCGGATCACTATGTGGTCGAGGTGGTCTATCAGGTCGAAGCGAAACCAGCACAGGTCGACAAGTACCTCTTTGTCGCTCTGGATCCTGGCGTGAGCGTGCTTGCAGCCCTCACTTCCAACAAGCCGGGCTTTTCCCCCCGCCTGGTTCCAGGTGGTCCGCTCAAAGCCACCAACCAACTGTATAACAAGCAGCGGCAACATGAGCAGAAGCAGCTTGCGAAAGGAAAAGATAAGCGTTTCACCTCGCGCCGCTTAGATCGGATCACGACGAAGCGCAATCGCCGGGTGATGCACTATCTGCATACGGCCAGCCGTCGCATCATCGATCTGTTAGTGGAGGAAGGCATTGGCACGCTCGTCATCGGCAAGAACCCTTTCTGGAAGCAAGGGGTGGAGTTAGGACGCAAGCACAATCAGGAATTTGTGCACATTCCCCACGCGAAGTTCATCGAGCTGCTCACCTACAAAGCCGAGTTGGTCGGCATCACGGTGCTGCTCACCGAAGAATCCTATACCAGCCGTGCCAGCTTCTTGGATCGCGATGTGCTCCCGACATACGATCCGACCCGGGGGCCCGAACAAGAGGAGAAACCACGCTTCTCTGGACACAGGGATGGCCGCTGGTACCGCGTCAAAGGACGTGCTCCCATCCACTCCGATGTCAACGGCAGTTACAACAT
>JBKPBA010000436.1:0-5630 GCA_046726675.1 Chloroflexota bacterium | reverse complement strand
GGCTTCCTCTCAGTGGCGCTTGCCCAACGTGGGCTGCGTGTGCATGCTATCGATTCCGCTGAGACGATGGTCGAGTTGACACGTCGGTATGCAGAAGAATCGGGTGTCACCGAACTGCTCTCTGTTGGCATTGGTGATGTCTGTGACCTGGGCTTCGGGGATGGCTCCTTTGAGCTCGTGGTCGCGCTGGGCGTCATTCCCTGGCTGGAGCGACCAGAGTTGGCGATACGAGAGATGGCTCGCGTGAGCATGCCAGGTGGTCATGTCCTCCTCACCGCAGATAACCGGAAGCGTCTAATTTATCTACTTGACCCATGGAAGAATCCAGCACTTACTCCGCTCAGGAGGAACATAAAGAGCATACTAGTACGGATCGGGATCCTTCATGAGTCACAGGGCAGAACAAAGGAAAACTTATACGACAGCCATTTTATAGACCAGGCATTAGCAAACGCAGAGCTTATCAAGGACAGGGGGACAACGCTCGGCTTCGGACCGTTCACCTTCCTTGGTCGCAAATTCCTCCCAAAGTCCTTTGATATCATGCTACACTCTCGACTGCAGCACCTCGCTGATCGATGCGTGTCAGGTTTCCATTCCAGTGGTTCACAATACCTTGTTCTGGCCCGGAAGTAGGCATCTTGAACAAACGACAAGCATCGAGAAATTCGTCTTTGACAACCTAAAATACTATCAAGTGTATATTTTTACAGATACAGCCTTAGTTTATACCGATTTGCAACACCGGCATGCACTGTGCTTTCACTAATGCGCTATACTATTAAATCAGTAATATGAGGAAAGGAACTGCCCAGGCGCTTTAGGATGTAGTGAAGTATGGACGAATCCGGTTTCTCGTTTCGCCAACAACAAGAAAAAGTGAATGCCCACTTCCAGGCCGAGGCCTCCTACTGGAAGGATATCTACGCCAGGAAGACCATATACGCCGAGCTTTACCGGGCACGACTGGCTACTACTCTTGCCTGGATCGACGACCTCACCCTTGCGCCGGGATCTCGCGTGTTAGAAGTCGGCTGCGGTGCTGGCTTCTTATCCGTTGAGCTTGCCAAACGTGGACTACGTGTGTATGCTATTGACTCTGCAGAGACGATGGTCGAGTTAACGCGCCAGCATGCAGAAGAATCGGGGGTCACCGAACTGCTCTCTGTTGGCATTGGTGATGTCTATGACCTGGGCTTCGAGGATGGCTCCTTTGACCTTGTGGTCGCGCTTGGCGTCATTCCCTGGCTGGAGCGACCAGAGTTGGCGATACGAGAGATGGCTCGCGTGAGCATGCCAGGTGGTCATGTCCTCCTCACAGATGGCAACCGGATGGCGCTGAGCCTGCTCCTCGACCCATGGAATACTGCGGCACTCGCCCCGCTCAGGAGGAGTGTGAAGAACATGCTCGAACGGGTTGGGCTCCTTCACCAATCGCCGAAACCGACGATGGCGATCTTCCATGATCTCCGTTTTATCGACGAGGCCCTGGGGAGTGCCGAGCTGATCAAGACCAGGGGTATGACGCTCGGATTTGGGCCGTTCACATTCTTGCACCGCAAAATCCTACCGGAACGCCTCGGTATTGCGCTGCACCATCGGCTACAGCGCCTTGCCGATCGAAACGTACCCCTCTTCCGCTCCACCGGACTTACCTACCTTGTACTAGCCACGAAGCCGGCATTGTCGCCTCCCGAACGATCATCGAGCGCGGAGCAACCCGCCTACAGCGCCGCAAAAGGACAATCGTTTGAAAATGGAGATGTTAATGGCGGTCCATTCTTATCGGAGCAGTAACTCCTCGGCGTGCTTCATCACCTGGCCCCGCTCGAAACGGTAAACCTCGTCCAGATCGTCGATATGTGTCAGGATGAAGTCGAGATCCCTCTTCTGGCCGCTGTTTCGGAGATAGTCGGCACTTGCGCCCTCTGAGATTGCATCAACGGGGACTCCACTCCACTGCTCGATGATCGCGATTGTCCTTTCATCTTCAGGCTCATAGCCTGCACTCAGAAGCTTCTCCGCGACCCACGCGCAGCACAGTTGATCCTCTTCGCGGAACTCACCCCGCGATCCTGCGCCGATCACAGCCACCTTTGGATGATGTGCTATCAGGTAGCTGGCCTGTGCTGTGTAGTTCCGCAAGCATACCACGTACATCGCTTGCGATTCAAGAGCTCCGCAGATAAGCTTCGTTCCAGAGGTGGAGAGGAGGAGCATTGGACGGTGTGTATCGGTCCTGGACTCCAAATCAACCGGGCTGTTGTTCAGATCAAAGCCATAAGGCATGCTTCCGCCTAGCTCTCCAACCAAAAGTGGATTGGGCAACTTCGCGGCGAGCGGGACCGCTTCCTCAAGAGATGGAACAGGAAAGCACTTACGGCCAAGGGCAACTCCTGTTACGGCTGTTGTCGTTGCCCTGATCACATCGACTGCCACGATCGCATAACCGTTTTGATAGGCTTCCACACTCTCGGGGAAACAGTCGATTACTACAGTCCTTCGCATGATAAGCTCCTCTCTATGACAATTCGCGTTTTGGATGAGCAGGCCGTAGGTTTGGCTTAGCGAATGCATCCGAATGAAGACCACGCCGATAGATCTCGACACGCAGTAACTCCTCTAGACGCACATTGCAGAGTTGAACTCTCGGTCCGAAATGATCGAGCATGGCGAACTGGCTTGGTTTGTTGGGCGCTTCGAACATCGCAGTCTCAAGCCCGAATTCCTCGGCAAATCGATCCGCAAAGGCGGTATTGAGTGATCCATCGCTGCCAAATGTTCCCACCCCGAGAGCATTTTCTCGTGCTTCTACAACAAGCTGCACTGCTCCGGCATCAAGCCATGCTCGCCCGCGGTTGATTGCCTCGTTGAGTGACTCCTCGGTGAAGGGACCCTCGTGCTTCTTGCCCATCTCGTATTGGACGGCAAGTCCTCGTTCACGTGCCATCTTTACTATCGTTTGCGGCTTGAGTGGCAACTCAGTGAAGCCTTCTCCGCATTCGATACGCGTGAAACCCAGGTCTGCACACAGATCGAGATAGGCCTCGAGTTGTCCCTGAGCTACAGCTACCTCGAAAGGTCCCCCACCTGTGACTGTCGGTACATCGTGAGAGCGAGCTACAGCAATCTTGCGCCGGGTTGCAGCTTCATTGGCAATTTGCCAACATGCCATCGAGACCTTAAGGGAGGCCATAAGATGAGCACTCTGATCGAGATGGCTTTCGAATGTGACTGGGTCGTACCCGGGGTCGAAAGGGCTCGTTAATGGTGGAAGATCAGGAACACCGATCAATCGCAAGTATTCCTGTGTACTAAGCTGCCTGTGTGTGTTTCTCATAAATAAACCTTCACATTTCCTGGCTGTATTCCCTTTATAGCCGCGGGAAAGAGTTCTCGGCGCTCCCTGCATGGGAAAGCTGAATGCTCCCATGGACCGCACTTCCAGCATACCAAATATCTATTGAGAATTGGTTAAGAAAGAGATTTAGATTCGGTGACTCTGTCGCATAATTTGTGCTGATGTAATGCTCAGCCAGGCTTGCTTCCGATGAAACGACCTGGACTGGTTGCCATTTGAGTCAGTCGGTAGGCTATATCTAAGTCCAGCGCTGATCTCTCATTCCTGATATTCTCATTCAATATCCCTGTACCTTGTCCACTACATTTAAAAGCGATTCGCCCGCTAAGTAGCGGCGCAAGTTTTCCTCGAAGATGAGCGCGGCTCGTTCGTCGTAGTGCGGTGTAAGGCCCGTTATATGAGGGCTGATAAATATGTTAGGGACACGCCAGAGCGGATGATCGAAAGGTAAAGGCTCCTGCTGAAACACATCTAGAGCAGCTCCAGCAATCTGTTTCTCCTCTAAAGCACGAACTAGTGCTGCTTCGTTGCAGATATCACCACGAGCAATATTCACTAAGAAAGCCGTCGACTTCATTGCCTCGAAAGCTGAGTTGTCGAACAATCCCCTGGTCTTTGGTGTCAATGGTACAGCGATGAGCACGACGTCGCTCTCACTGAGCATAGTATACAATCGATCAGGTGTGTAATAGCGATCTGGCAAAATCCCCTCAGGGTCGCCAACGTCAGGGAACTGGAAACCGTGATCGCGATGGTCAACACTCCTCTGTATTGCCAGCACTCGCATACCGAAGGCGTTGGCTAAGCGTGCTACATGACGCCCAATGCTGCCATACCCCACAATACCGATGGCTTTCCCCCTCAATTCATCTGGTACAAACAAAGATGAACGCTCTGAACTTGAGGGCCACTGCCTTCGCTGCTGCCACTCGAGCATTCGGGGAAGCCGATGGAACCAGGCGAGCACTACAGTGAAAACGTACTCAGCCATATTGATAGCATGGACACCACTTGCCGTCGTAAAAATCACAGGGGTCTGAAAGAGGGGTTGATCGAGGATAGGATCTGGGCCAGCCGAGTATAACTGCACCCAGCGCAACCTGGGGACCTGCTCTGGAGATGGCAAAGGGGTGGCGAACGATGTGTAGAGGATCTCCACCCCTTGCCACAGGTTATCCGGGATTGCACTGGCAGAGTGGGTTGACCATTGTATAATCTGAAGCTCCGGAGAGAGGTCTTGCAATCGCGCCAACCAATGAGTCTCGATGGGGGCCGTGATAAGCAACACGCGAGACGTATTGATCTTATGGGTCATGAAGCAATCCTCATCTTCAGCTCATCCTGACTAAAGAACGATCAATGCTCTCTATTGTGGGGCGGCCAGAAAGTGCCATAGCGAGTTCAAGTTCTGTACGCAACAACTCTAGAACATGGCCTACCCCGTCTGCTCCGTTTGCCGCAAGCCCCCAAAGAATTGGACGCCCGACCAGGACAGCACGTGCTCCCAACGCCAGAGCTTTCAGTATATCAGTGCCTCGACGAATCCCCCCATCCAGGTAGACCTCACAGCTTCCACTGACAGCTTCGACAACTTCGGGTAAAGCATCGATACTGGCGATAGCGGTATCAAGTTGACGGCCACCATGGTTGGAGACGATGATGCCATCCACTCCATGCTTAACGGCCAGTACCGCGTCCTCAGCCGTCAGAATGCCCTTGAGAATAAGTGGAAGAGAGGTTAACGACCGTATCCAGGTAAGTGATTCCCAGGTAAGAGGAAGAACATCCACCGTAGCTTCTGCATCGGTAAAGTTTGCCTTTAGTGGCACCCGAAAGCCGCTGCGTATTGAGCGCTCCTTGCGTCCCCAGCGGGGTGAGTCAACTGTGACGACGAGTGCACAATAACCAGCCTCTGTGGCTTGATGGACGAGTTCTTCCGCACTTTTACGGCCATGTACGTAGAGTTGGAACCAGAGTGGACCGCTCGCCTCTCTTGCAATGTCTTCAAGACTTCGAGTTGAAGAGCTACTGACCACCATGAGGGTGCCTGACCTACCGGCAGCCTGTGCAGTTGCACACTCACCTGCAGGATGAGCAAGGCTATGAAATGCGGTTGGCGCTATCAAAATAGGCATACTTATAGGGGTGTCGAGCACAGTAGTACGCATATCACAGGTGCTAACATCCACGAGAACGCGCGGTCGAAGCTGGATACGCTCGAATGCTGCGCGGTTAGCACGCTGTGTCACCTCGTCATCACTACCACTCT
>JBKPBA010000435.1:0-5771 GCA_046726675.1 Chloroflexota bacterium | reverse complement strand
TTCATGGTCAGCAGCAACTCAAGGAGAAGATTTCCCCACACCACCTGCCTGGCTTGATGTGCTCACCAAATTTGATGGGCAACCAGGTGATCCAACATCCACAACCCCGGATCAGTCACAAGGTATTGAGGAATCAATTCTACATACAATACCTACCCAATCTCAAGCTGAACCAGAACTAGCTTCACCGAAACTATCGGAAGAAGATTTTAACGCTCTACCTTCTTCTGATGTTACAGAGGAACCAGCTTCCTTCCTCTCAACAGAAGAGAATAACTCAGAAATGGAATGGCCGGAATGGCTGAAGTCACTTGGCGCAAAAACTCTGGAACCGGATCCAGAACCAGCAATAGCAACGGTTGAGCTTGAATCGCAGCAGTCCCTCGAAATTCCATCATGGATAGAGCAGCTTGACCAGACCTTAGCTGACACTGAACAAGAGCAAATGGCAACACTTGAATACTTTGACAACGATTTGCGCTCTCAAGGCTTTGTACCTTTGCAGCCAGGAACACTCGCTACCTTCGCAGAAGAACCCTCTCTCTCCTCTGCTTTAGCGGAACTTGGCAACTTCACGGCAGATGCTGTTACCCCCGAACGACCGGTTTCCCAAGTCAACTCGGAAACTTCTACACAGGCCCCTGGTCCTCTCGAAGCAGAAAGTCGAACTTTTGAACCAGTAGATAATTCTGCTGACCGAGAATCGCAGGAGACCCCACTCATCCCAGCCTATCGTGCAGACGCATTGCTTGAAGATGATTTGGAAACGACAATGAAACGGCCTGCTATCAGATTACAATCAATGCAGCAGTCAGACACTTTATCTATGCTAGCGAAAGGGCGTGTTGGAGAACGTGGCAAAGCCCATGGTGAAATTTTAAGTAACAGAGAGCGTCTCCTTCGAGGATATCAATTCCAACTTGCTGGTGCTTACGACGACGCCATGGCCGAATACCGCATTATCATTCGTAATGCGCCCGCATTGCTTAGCGAAGTCATCAGCAATGTTCGAGCGCTCCTTAAGCTATCACCCAGATATTCAGCGGGCTTGCGCGTCCTTGGTGATGCCTACATGAGACAAGGTGAATACTTACAGGCAATGGAGGCATATAATAAAGCTCTTACGATTGCTAAAAAGGCTAAAAGTCAGATCAGCTAGCACCAAAGGAGTCGAAGGTGGAAACAATTCTACAACGATTGACCGACCTTGATGAAATCTCAGGCGCAATTCTTATCGGCAAGGATGGTCTGATCGTGTCAGGAGCGCTGCATAGTGAGGATGAAGAAATGTTAGGAGCAATGTCAGCTGCCGTCTTTGGCTCGATCGCTAATTTTACTAGTCAGATTAACAATGGCGAAATGCATCATGTTATTATTGAAACGCATAGCGGAACAATTCAATTTGAGGAAGTAGGGGACCTTATTCTGGTAGTTACGACCCACACAGCCAGCAATCTTGGACATATTCGCCTGGAGATGAAAAAAGCCAGCCGCCAGGTCATGCAACTCGTAGCTGCTTATTAATTTAAAACAAGGGGAATCATGGAGCGAACTTTAATCATTATCAAACCCGACGGCGTACAGAGAGGGCTCATCGGGAATGTGATTACCCGGCTCGAACAGCGAGGGCTTAAGTTTGTAGGCCTCAAGCTTATGCAAATTACGCCGGAATTAGCTGAACGGCACTACGGAGTACACAAGGGCAAGCCTTTCTACGTTGGACTTGTAAAATATATCACCTCTGGACCAGTCGTAGTAGGCGTAGTAGAAGGGCCAGAGGCCATCAGTGTCGTACGGACCACCATGGGTGCTACTAACCCTGTTGAAGCTATTCCAGGCACAATACGCGGCGATTACGCACTGGAAATTGGCTACAATATCATTCACGGTTCTGATGGACCCGAAACGGCTGTACAGGAGATCAACCTCTTCTTCAGACCAGAGGAATTACTCAGTTACGCGTTAGTCACTGATCAATGGGTATATGAGCAGTAGTGGAGTCTTAGAGGTAGGATTGCTAAACCCGCCAGCGGTTTCGGCTGCTGGCTTTTTTATTTTAATATATGGGTGAGGGTGTTTCTTCAGCAGCAGGTTGCTCGGCAGAGGCTTGCTGCTTCTTCGTAAGACGCCAACAACAGGTTTTGCTATGCAAGCAGCGTTCTTGTTCTTCAAGAGTAATCGGCGGTGTACCTTTCATACAAAACACTTGATACATAGGCTCGCCCGCTGCAACATCGTTGCAAGGAAACCAACGTTCACGGTAAAACGGGCAAGCGTTTTTATGTTTACGCCAATTAGAATTTTCAGATGGATTCGTTTCGATTGTGCCAGACAACAATTCATCCTTCCTGGTACAGACTACATGCGGTAAGATAATATTGTACGTAGTATACCATATTCAGATATCAAAACAGCCTCAAATGTATTCCCGGAATCATGTTTAGTGGAAAATGGAGAGTAACTTGTTGGAACCAGAAGTAGATAAACAGCCCGAGACGAATTCTTCTGCAGATATAGCTCCCTGGACAACGCAGCAAACTTTTCTCGGCACTTTAATAACGCTCATACCATGGATAGTACTCACGCTGGTACTCTCTAGCCTGAATCGGTCAGTCACAGTTACTACACCGCTTTCCCCTCAAGCGGATTTGACCGGCGCCATTGTTACAATTATCTTTTCCGCATTGATAGAAGGAGCTTTTTTGATCGCTCCTTTCTACTTTGCCAACGCTGCATTTCGCTCAATTACTCCACATGCACGCCAGGCTCTACAAGCTCTCGGGTTCCGTCACTTTCGTTTCGGTAACGCATTGTTTTGGGTCGTAGTATTGATGATAGTAATTTTCGGAATCAACACGCTCTATTCATATCTGATTACAGTACTGCATCTTAACGTGCAAACAAACGACCAGCTCATCCTCCAACAGAGTAAAGTTGCACCCTTGTCAACCTATGCAACACTTTTCGCGGCCGTCATAATAGCTCCCTTTTGCGAAGAAGTGTTTTTTAGGGGTTTCGTTTTTCCAGGACTTCGCCATGGTATGTCTGTGGGATGGGCCATCATCATCAGTTCACTGCTCTTCGGCGTGGCTCACGCTGACCCAGGTTCATTCCCGGTACTCTTCGTTATCGGCCTGGCTCTTGCTTTTCTCCGCTTGCGCACATATTCGATCTGGCCATGCATTATGCTGCACATGCTCAACAATGGATTTGCAGCGCTGGTCATCATACTGACAATGCAAGGAGTCATAAAATAAAACCAAAAAGGCCTGCTCACGAAAGGACGTTTTTTCATGAGCAGGCCTTTTTGGCTTTATTTACCCTTACTTCTTACGACGATCCTCAACACGAGCGCTAGCAGTCTTGGCCTCGCCTCCAGTTGCACGCGGCAAGCTATCTGCAGGCACCAATTCTACCCTAGGTGAGTTACCCGTGATCGTCTTGACGGCCTCAGCCATCTCTCGACCCAGATTCTGGCTGCGTTCTGTGTCACTTAAGATAGATGCATCCTTCACCTCGACCTTGAGATCAAAGGTATCCAGACCATCGCGCTTGTCAACAATGATCCGGAAATTCGCGCCGGTCTCTGGAAATTTCACCAACGCCGCCTCGACCTGGCTAGGGAAGACGATCAAGCCGCGAATGGAAACTGCATCATCGCTGCGACCCTTGATTGCAGCAATTTTCGGATGTGTACGTCCACAGGCGCACCGTTCCTCCCACCAGGTGCGTGAAAGATCGCGGCTGCGATAACGGATCATGGCCGTACCATCAGCAGTAAGCCATGTCCACACAATCTCACCATCCTGACCTTCCTCCATCCATTCTCCTGTTTCAGGATTGATACACTCCACAAGGAAAGCGTCGGCCCACGCATGCATGCCATCGCGAGTTTCACATTCGCAGGTCATGCCAGGACCCAGGAACTCAGTCATGCCAAATTCATCGTAGGCAGTGATGTTGAACAACTCCTCCAGCTTCAGGCGTGTCTCCCAGGGCCATGGTTCAGCACCAAACAGACCGATCTTGAGTTTGGTATCTTTGAAATCGACGCCACGCTCGCGAGCCTTACCGCCAACATAAAGACCTACTGAAGGAGTCATACACAGAGCCGTTACGCCGAAATCAGCAATGAAATCGATCATGCGGTCATATTGACGGGCATCAGAACCCATGGGGATTGCCATCGCATCCATCGCCATTGCCCCATAGTGAAACCCAAAACCACCTGTCGCCAGGCCATATCCGTAGCAGTTCATCAAAATATCACCTGGACGCATACCAGTCATCCATAGTTCACGAGCATTGAGATCTGACCAGTAATCAATATCCTTTTTTGTCGCGAAGACTGGTACACTCTTACCCGTTGTACCGCTGGTTGCATGCACCTCTACAGGCCCCCCAGAGTCGCCGGGCTTCTTAAATGCCATCCCATAAGGATATGCTGCGCGCACTGTCTTTTTTTCAAGAAATGGCAGCTTGCGAATATCCTCTAAAGATTTGACATCTGAGGGTTTGACGCCAGCTTCGTCGTAGAGGTCTCGATAAAATCGGTTCTGTTTGTAGGCACGCTCGACAATAGCCTGAAGACGCTCTAATTGCAAAGCCTTGAGTTTGCTTTTAGGAAGAGTCTCCATTTCTTCGTTGAAATACTTTCGATCACTCATTCTAGATATCCCTCCGGGTTCTAAAAATCCCACTCGAGTTCGCACCCCAACGCGGCCGCGATGCGCTCCATATGGGACATTACATCATCGAGGTACAAACCTTTGTTGACCAGTTCTACCGAGCCATCTGGGTTAAAATATGTTGGTGGTAGAGCAGGGTCATAGGGAATAAGGCGCAGGCCGCGTGGCCCTAGATCTAGCCAGGTGCCTAGATCTAGAGGCTCCAATACACTGCGCAAATGACTTTTGTCCTTACCTACCCCCATGGGAAATAGTGTGCAGGACACCACAGTAAACCCGTAATCCATAGCATTCAGGAATACAGCCTCTTTTTGAGGCTACATCCTGCCTCCATCTTTTGCATATGATCGATGCGGGCTAATGCTAGATAGCGTCAGGAAAAACACCCACCATTATTGTATCATTCACAATGTTGTGAGTCCATAGATTAGCGTCACAATGTTGTGAGCCCATAGATTAGCGCTTCAGAATTTATGATATGATTACTAAAAAAGCAGGAGCAAATTTTTATGTCCATTCCAATCCAAGCAGTAATATGGGATCTCGACGGTGTAATTATCGATAGTGCGGACGAACATCGCCGTGCCTGGCAACGCCTTGCTCGTGAAGAAGGCATTGTAATGACCGACTCCGACTTCTGGGCCACCTTTGGCAAGCGCAACGATGATATTTTCGCTTCTCTTTGGGGCAACCTACCGCCAGAACAAGTGAAAGTTCTTTCAGATCGCAAAGAGATGTATTTTCGCGAACTCGTCCGCGAGAGCGCAGCGCCACTGCCTGGCGCAATAGAATTATAGCGCGAACTACATGACTCCGGCTTTGCTCAGGCATTGGCATCTTCCACACCAGACGAAAATATCAAACTCATTGCAGAAGTTTTAGGGCTAAAACGATATCTCTCAATCCTGGTTTCTGGTGAAACAGTAGCAAAAGGAAAACCAGCGCCTGATATTTTCCTCAAAGCTGCCGCAGAACTACATATGGATCCAACGGTATGTCTGGTAATAGAGGATGCTGTTTCAGGAGTAGAGGCAGCGCACGCTGCCGGAATGCGCTGTATCGCAGTCGCCGGTAACCGCGACC